>NZ_JBVVPM010000023.1:0-127740 GCF_055811255.1 Bradyrhizobium sp. MI1.11 | reverse complement strand
TGCGGCGGCATCGGCAGTGGGCTCCCTCTCCCGCTTGCGGGGGAGGGCTGGGGTGGGGGTGTCTCCGCGTCGGGATTGTCGAGAATTGCGGAGGATGCCCCCGTGTGGTGAGAGCCCTCACCCGCCGCGCGCGGGACGATGCTTCGCATCGCCCGGGGCGCGTCGGCCTCTCCCGCAAGCGGGAGAGGCGGAGCAAGCCGCGTGGTCCTCGTGCACCATATGCGATTGCCCTGACTGAACGCCGGATCCCTCGGCTTGATTTCTCGGAGGCCTCAATCCAGACTGCATCCCTGGATTGAACAACGTATTCGCACCACGCCGCGAATACCCTGGCATCCCGCCGATCGAGAGCACGTCATGCGTCCGACCGAAATTGCGATCTCGAACTATCGCTCCATTCGGCGGCTCTCCATACCCATCCATCCCTTGTCGGTGTTTGTCGGTGAAAATGGCGTCGGCAAATCCAATCTCTACAAGTCCTTGTCGCTGCTGCGCGACGCGGCGACCGGTCAAATCACCCGCACGATCGCCGATGAAGGCGGATTGAATTCGGTCTGCTGGTCCGGCATTCGCAAAAAGGGCGAAGACGGGCGGCTGCGGCTGTCGGCCACATTCGACAGCATGAGGTATTCCATCGAGCTCGGGTTTCCGAGCCCGCTTCAGGCCGCGTTTTCCGGCGAGCCGATGATCAAGGCTGAAACGATCGAAACGACACGCGGCAAACGCACGGTCAAGCTGATGGAGCGGATCAATTCGCTCATCAGCGTCCGTGGCGAGAGCGGCGCCTGGAACGCTCACAAGGATGCGGTGCTGCCGTCAGAGACCGCGCTTGCGGCTTTTTCCGATGGCAAGCAATGTCCGGAAATCGACCTGATCAGAAATGCGATGCTGGGCTGGCGATTCTATCATGACTTCCGCACTGATCCGGCGTCACCGATACGAAAGCCTTGTCTCGCGATCGCGACGCCCTCGCTCAGCGCCGATGGAATCGATTTGGCGGCCACCCTGGCGACCCTCTATGTCATTCGGGAAGACGCCAACGACCTGCAGGACGCGATCCAGGATGCATTCCCGGATGCCGAACTCCGCGCATGGGAAGAAAATGGCAGGTGTGAATTCGATCTGCAATTGCCGGATATGCCGCGGCCGTTCAGGGCGCATGAACTATCCGATGGGACGCTGAAATACATCTGCCTGCTCGCGGTGTTCATGGGCTATCGGCTGCCGCCGTTCATTGCGCTGAACGAACCCGAGACCAGCCTGCATCCGTCGCTGCTGGCGCCGCTGGCCCGGCTCATCGCCAAGGCATCACGCCGCGCCGACATCTGGATCGTCACCCATTCGGAACAGTTGATGGACGCGCTGCGAAGCGAGAGTTCGGTCCCGCTCCGCCGGGTGATCAAGTCGAAGGGCGCCACGGCGATCGAGGGCCTGACCATCGGCGGTGAATATCGCGACGACGAGGACGACGAGGAATCCGACGAGGACGACGATTCTTAACCGTCGTAGATCGAGCTGTCGTGCTACTGCGGCCTACTTCCGCAAAATCTTCGCCAATTCCCCGTGCACGAACTCATTCCCGCACACGACATTGCCCGTCACCAGGGCATCGCCCGGCGTGTCGATGTCGGTGATCGTGCCGCCCGCCTCGCGCAGCATGATCATGCCCGCCGCGATGTCCCAGGATTGCAAATTGCGCTCCCAATAGCCGTCGAGGCGGCCCGCCGCGACGAAGGCGAGGTCGAGGGAGGCGGCGCCGAAGCGGCGCAGGCCGGCGACGCGCTCTTGCATCGCGGTCATCTCGCGGCGGAATTCCTCGTGGTCGCCGCGGCCGATATGGGGCAGGCCGCAGGCCACCACGCATTCGTTGAGCTGGCGGCGGCCGGCCACGCGCAGGCGCTGGTCGTTGAGGAAGGCGCCCTTGCCGCGCTCGGCAATGTAGAGCTCGTCATTGGCGGGATTGTAGATCACGCCGGCGATGATCGTGCCTTCGCGCGAAAGCCCGATCGAGATCGCGAATTGCGGGATGCCGTGCAGGAAGTTGGTGGTGCCGTCGAGCGGATCGACGATCCAGGTGTGGCTCTTGTCGGAGCCCTCGCGCGTGCCGCCTTCCTCGCCGATGAAGCCGTAACCGGGCCGCGCCTTGGCGAGGTCCTGGTAGAGGATCTCCTCGGCGCGCTTGTCGGCCAGCGAGACGAAATTCGCCGGCCCCTTCAGCGAGACCTGGAGATGCTCGATCTCGCCGAGATCGCGCTTGAGGCTGCGGCCGGCGCGGCGCGCGGCCTTGACCATGACGTTGATAGTTGCGGAATACAGCATGAGCTCTGGTCTTGATCGGGGGAAATGGCGCGAAATCGCACCTGTTTGAGGGATGGGGTGCCCTGCGGGGGCCTCAACGTCAAGTCATTTGGCCCCGAGCCATTTCCTGGCGGCGGCCTCGGCCTTGGCCCGGTCCTCGGCCGGCAAATCCGACAATTGCTTGTCCAGCTCCGGATCGCCCTTGCCGGCGGTCTTGGCCACCAGATGCCATTTGAAGCCCTCGACCTTGTCCACGGCCGTGCCCATGCCGTTGATCAGCACCCAGGCCAGCCGGTTCTGCGCGATCGCGCTGCCCTGGCGGGAGGCCTTGCGGAGCAGGGCTACGGCCGCCGGCTGGTTCTTCGGCGTGCCGGTGCCGTTGAACAGCGCGATGGCGTATTCGACCTCGGCATCGACATTGTCGGTCAGCGTGGCGACCTGGAGCAGACGCACCGCCCGTTCCAAATCCTTCGGCACGCCGGTGCCTTCCTTGTAGAAGGTCGCGAGCGCGTATTGCGCCTCGGGCAGGCCGGCATCAGCCGCCTGGCGCAGCAGCTCGGCGGAGCGCTTGACGTCCTGCGGCAGGGTCTGGCCGTCGAGATAGAGCAGCGCGAGGTTATAGGCCGCCTTGGGCTCGCCGAGCTTGGCGGCGGACGCCATCAGCTTGACCGCCTCGTTTTTGTCGACCGGGCCGCCGCGGCCGGACATTCTGAGCATAGCGAGCGCGAACATCGCCTCGCGGTCGCCGGCGTCGGAGGCGCGCTTGTACCATTGCAGCGCCTTGGCGTAGTCGCGCCGGATTCCCATGGCATTGGAATAGAGCTCACCCAGCATGGTCATCGCCTTGGCATCGCCGGTTTCGGCACGGGCGGTGGCGAGTTCGAAGGCGGTCTTGTACTGGCCGCGCTGATAGGCGCCGTACACCAGATCGACGTTGGGATTGTCGGTCGGAGGCGCAGGGATCACGGTCGCGGCAGGAGCCTGCTTTGGGGAGGCTGAAGGTTTGGGCGACGCCGAGGATTTGGTTGCCGGCGCCGCTTCCTTCTTCTTGGTGATGGTGTGCGGCGTGGCCTTCGGCTTGTCCTTGGTTTTCTCGGCCGAAGGGCTTGGCGTTGCCACGGGCGGCGTGATCTGGAGCTGCGCGGCCGCGGGCACTGTGAGCAGCAGCGTGGCCAGGATGGTGATGCGCGGGAGCTTCATGACGGGCGCTAGCCGTGCTCCTGACCCGCAGGATTTTGGCCCGCAAGCGCCGTCGCATGAGCATTCTTGATCGCAGCGTCGATCTCGACCAGCGCGGCCTTGGGTCCGCGCGGATCGGCCCAGATCAAGTCGTCCACCAGCACGAAATCGGCGCCGCTGGCGGCGAATTCGCGGGCCTCCTCCAACGACAGGGCAAAGCCGACGCAGGGCGGCTCGAACAGCTCGGCCCACCAGTCCAGCCGTTCGGCGATCGCTTGCGACGACGGCCGCTGGCCCTTTGCGTCGGGCTCGCCGAACAAGACGTAATCGGCGCCGATCTCGCCCGCATCCATGGAATGGTGCCGCGTCGTCAGCCCGCCGACGCCGGCGATGCGATCGGGCTTGAGCGATGGCAGCGCCTCTTTCAGCGCGGCGATGCCGGGCAGGTGCGCACCGTCGGCGCCGCCGCGTGCGACGAGCTCAGGATGGCCGTCGACGAGCAGCGCGGCGCCCGCTTTCTGAACCGGCGGCGCTAGCGCCTTGATCCGGGAGATCATGGTGCGCTGATCGGTCTCCTTCAGGCGCAGCAGCACGGCCGCGACGTCGGCGGCGGCGAGCAGACCGGGCAGCTCCGTGAGAAGCGAAGCGGGATCGTCGACGACAGGCGTCGCGAGATAAAGGCGCGGCGCCGGGCGCGGCGGAGGAGATTTGTTCGACAAGATCTAGGCCGCTTTCTGTTCCAGGCTGCTTTGCCATTCGCCTTTGGAGGCGAGGCCATTCATTCGCGCGCGGTGACTGAATGCGCTTTGTCCGGCCGCGACGTTCCCGGCTTTGCCCGACCAGGCCTTCTGCGGCGCGGCCTGCAGTGCGCGACCGTAGGAGAAGGTCAGGCCCCAGGGCAGGGGCCCGCGCTTGTGCATGGAGTTGAGATGCGCCGTTGCCTCTTCATCCGACTGGCCGCCGGAGAGGAAGGCGATGCCGGGTACCGCCGCGGGCACGCACGCCCTAAGCAGCCGTATCGTCTTCTCCGCGACCTCCTCGATGGAAGCCTGCTTCGGGCATTTTTTGCCGGAGATGGCCATGTTCGGCTTCAGCACCATGCCCTCGAGCGCGACGCGCTGCACGCGCAATTCCTGAAACGTCTTGTTGAGCACACGGCTCGTCACCTCATAGCAGCGATCGATGTCGTGATCGCCGTCCATCAACACTTCGGGCTCGACGATCGGCACGATCTGCGCGGCCTGGCACAGCGCTGCATAGCGCGCCAGCGCGTGGGCGTTGACGCTGATCGCGGTCATTGAGGGGATGCCGCTGCCGATATCGATCACCGCGCGCCATTTGGCGAAGCGCGCGCCGCGCTCGTAATATTTCTTCAAGCGCTCGGCGAGCTTGTCGAGCCCGACGGTGACGAGCTCTCCCGGGCACATCGGCAGGGGCTGCGTGCCCTCGTCGACCTTGATGCCGGGAATGGCGCCGGTCTGTTCGATCAGCTTGACCAGGGGCGTGCCGTCCTTTGCGTTCTGCCAGATCGTCTCGTCATAGAGGATGACGCCGGAGATGTACCGGCTCATGGCTTCGTTCGAGCGGAACAGCATCTCGCGATAGTCGCGGCGGTTCTCCTCGGTCGATTCCACGCCGATCGCGTCGAAACGCTTCTTGATGGTGCCGGAGGATTCGTCGGCGGCAAGGATGCCCTTGCCGGGCGCGACCAGAGCGGTCGCGATCCTGTTGAGCTCAGTCAGATTCATCGAGATGTCCTCCCAAAACGATTCTGCCCTTGCCGGTGAAAATAGACCGTTCTCGGGCAAATGCCGAGTTAACGTTCGTCGCAGGGTAAGGGGGAGGGCTTGTTCACCTCTCCCCGCCTGCGGGGAGAGGTCGGATCGCCCTTGCGATCCGGGTGAGGGGGTACAGGTCCCGCAGTCATCTCATCTGCGGAGAGAGCCCCTCACCCCAACCCTCTCCCCGCGAAGGGCGGGGAGAGGAGGAGGATAGAGCAGCTTCACGCCACCTTCGGGGCGAGCTCGCCCTTGGCGTAGCGCTTGGCCATCTCGGCCGTGGTCAGCACCTTCTTGATCTTGGAGGCTTGGCCTGCGGTATTGAATTCCTGGAGCCGCTGCTTGCACAGCTTGGTCATCGCTTCCATCGCGGGCTTCAGGTATTTGCGCGGATCGAACTCTTCCGGATTGTCCTTGAGCACTTTCCGGATTTGGCCGGTCATCGCCATGCGATTGTCGGTGTCGATGTTGATCTTGCGCACGCCGTTCTTGATGCCGCGCTGGATCTCGGCGACAGGCACGCCCCAGGTCGGCTTCATCTTGCCGCCATAGGTGTTGATGATGTCCTGGAGGTCCTGCGGCACCGACGAGGAGCCGTGCATGACGAGATGCATGTTCGGCAGCTTGCGGTGGATCTCCTCGATCACGTTCATGGCGAGGATGTCGCCGTCGGGCTTGCGGGTGAATTTGTAGGCGCCGTGAGACGTCCCCATCGCGATCGCGAGCGCGTCGACCTGGGTCTCCTGGACGAACTTCACGGCTTCATCCGGATTGGTCAGGAGCTGGTCGTGGCTGAGCTTGCCCTCGGCGCCGTGGCCGTCTTCCTTGTCGCCCATGCCGGTTTCGAGCGAGCCGAGCACGCCGAGTTCGCCCTCGACCGAGATGCCGCCGAGGTGGGCCATGTCGGTCACGGTCTTGGTGACGCCGACATTGTAGCCCCAGTCGCCGGGGGTCTTGCCGTCAGCCTTGAGCGAGCCGTCCATCATGACCGAGGTGAAGCCGGCCTGGATCGCGGTCATGCAGGTTGCCGGCTCGTTGCCGTGGTCGAGATGCACGCAGACCGGAATGTGCGGATAGATCTCGGTCACCGCGTCCATCATGTGCTTGAGCATGACGTCGTTGGCGTAGGAGCGCGCACCGCGCGAAGCCTGGATGATGACGGGCGCGTCGACCTGGTTGGCCGCGTCCATGATCGCCAGCGCCTGCTCCATGTTGTTGATGTTGAAGGCCGGGACGCCGTAATCGTTCTCCGCCGCATGGTCGAGCAATTGACGCAACGTGATCCGAGCCATCTGTGTTTTTCTCCCGTTTGGGCCTGCAAGGCCACTGCTTGAAGGCGGCTACGACTTGCCGACCGATTACTTGGTGCGCAGAACTTCGACGCCGGGCAGGGGCTTGCCTTCCATCCATTCAAGAAATGCGCCACCGGCGGTCGAGACATAGGTGAACTGACCGGCCACATGGGCCTGGTTGAGGGCCGCGACGGTGTCGCCGCCGCCCGCTATCGAGATCAGCTTCTTGGCCTTGGTGCGCTCGGCGGCGTGCTTGGCGGCGGACATCGTGCCGCGGTCGAACGGCTGCATCTCGAAGGCACCGAGCGGTCCGTTCCAGACCAGTGTCGCCGCATCGTCGATCGCGGCGTGGACGCGTGCGATCGACTGCGGACCGACGTCGAGGATCATGCCGTCGGCCGGGATCGCGTCGAGGCCATAGGCGTGCGACGGCGCGTTGGCCGCGAAATGATAGGCGACGGTGGCATCGACCGGCAGGATGATGGCGCAGTTGGCGGCTTCCGCCTTTTCCATGATGCGCAGCGCGGTCGCGGCGAGATCCTTCTCGGCCAGCGACTTGCCGATGCCGACGCCCTGGGCGTGCAGGAAGGTGTTGGCCATGCCGCCGCCGATCACGAGCGCGTCGACCTTGGTCACGAGGTTTTCGAGCAGGTCGATCTTGGTCGAGACCTTGGCGCCGCCGATGATCGCGATGACGGGCTTGGTCGGTGAGCCCAGCGCCTTCTCCAGCGCGACCAGTTCGGCCTGCATGGTGCGGCCGGCATAGGCGGGTAGCTTGTGGCCGAGGCCTTCGGTCGAGGCGTGGGCGCGGTGCGCGGCCGAGAACGCGTCATTGACCCAGATGTCGCCGAGTTTTGCGAGCTCCGCGACAAAGGCCGGATCGTTCTTCTCTTCCTCTTTGTGGAAGCGGGTATTTTCGAGACAGAGGATGTCGCCGTCGTTCAGCGCCGCCACGGCCTTGGCCGCGGGCTCGCCGATGCAGTCGTCGGCGAAGCCTACGGGCTTCTTCACGACCTTCGACAGCGCCTCGGCAACAGGCTTGAGCGAGTCCTTGGCATCGCGTCCTTTCGGCCGACCGAAATGCGCGAGCAGGATGACCTTGCCGCCCTTGTCGGAGATTTCGGTGATGGTCGGCGCGACGCGCTCGAGCCGGGTCGCGTCGCTGACGCGCCCGTTCTCCATGGGCACGTTGAGATCGACGCGCAGCAGGACACGTTTGCCCTTCACATCGACGTCGTCGAGGGTGCGGAATTTGTTGGTCATCGGAGGCCCTTGTCCCGGGCGCACCGCGGCGCGTAGTGCCGCCGTGCAGAACCGGGACCCAAATTGCGGCGAGTCCCGCGGTTGAATGGGCCCGGCTCTGCGACGCAGCGCTTCACGCCGCATCGCGTCCGGGACACGAGAGCGGAGTTAGATCACCTTCGCCATCGCGACGGCGGTGTCCGCCATGCGATTCGAGAAGCCCCACTCATTGTCGTACCAGGACATCACGCGCACCAGCGTGCCGTTCTGCACCTTGGTCTGGTCCATGTGGAACGTCGAGGAGTGCGGGTCGTGGTTGAAGTCGATCGAGACGTTCGGCGCCGTGGTGTAGCCGAGGATGCCCTTGAGCTGCTGCTCGGAGGCACGCTTCATCGCCTCGTTGATTTCCTTCGGATCGGTGGCGCGCTTGGCCACGATCTTGAGGTCGACGACCGAGACGTTCGGGGTCGGCACGCGGATCGCGACGCCGTCGAGCTTGCCCTTCAGTTCCGGCAGCACGAGGCCGATCGCCTTGGCGGCGCCGGTCGAGGTCGGGATCATCGACATCGCAGCCGCACGGCCGCGGTAGAGATCCTTATGCATCGTATCGAGCGTCGGCTGGTCGCCGGTATAGGCGTGGATCGTGGTCATGAAGCCGGTCTCGATGCCGACGAGGTCGTTCAGCACCTTGGCGATCGGCGCAAGACAGTTGGTGGTGCAGGAGCCGTTGGAGACGACTAGATGTTCCCGGGTCAGCGTGTCGTGGTTGACGCCGAAGACGATGGTGGCGTCGGCGCCGTCGGCGGGCGCAGAAACGAGAACGCGCTTGGCGCCGGCGGTCAGATGCGCGGAGGCCTTGTCCTTCGAGGTGAAGATGCCGGTGCATTCCATCGCGATGTCGATGCCGAGATCCTTCCAGGGCAGCTTCGAGGGATCGCGCTCGGCGGTCACCTTGATCTTGTTGCCGCCGAGGCTGATCGTGTCGCCATCGACGGTCACGGTGCCGGGGAAGCGGCCGTGGACGCTGTCGAAGCGAAGCAGATGCGCGTTGGTCTCGACCGGGCCGAGGTCGTTGATGCCGACGACCTCGATGTCCTTGCGGCCGGACTCGGCGATGGCCCGCAGGATGTTGCGGCCGATGCGGCCAAAACCGTTGATTCCGACGCGGACTGCCATGTTTCGTCTCCTTCAATGACCGTTGTCATCCCGCACAACGCGCTAGCGCGCCTGCGAGGGTTTTTTTAGGGCGGACGCCCGGTTCGGCCGGGCGGGGCTTGATCATATGGGAGTTAGGTAGTCCTTTTTTTCGGCAATCTCAACTCTCAGGAAACGCGTTTCAGAACGGCGTTAACCGCGGCCTCGGCGGTAATGCCAAAGTGCTGGAATACCTTGTTGAGAGGGGCGCTGGCGCCGAAGGAGTGCATGCCGATAAATTCGCCATCCTGGCCGATCACGGCGTCCCAGCCCCAGCGCACGGCGGCCTCGATCGCGACCTTGATGGGGGCGTTGCCGATGATCTCGTCGCGGCGCTCCTTTGGTTGCGCTAACAGGAGCTCAAGCGAGGGAACCGAAACCACCCGGGTCGGAATGCCGCGCTCGGCGAGCTGCTTCTGGGCGGCCACGGCCATCTCCACTTCGGAGCCCGAGGCGAACAGCGTCGCCTTTGCTTCGCCCTGGGCGGCCACCAGTTCGTAGGCACCAAACCGGCAGGGGCTTTCGTTCGGTGCGGTGGTGCGCAGCTGCGGCAGGTTCTGACGGGTCAGCGCCAGCACCGTCGGGCCGTCGATGCGGTTGAGCGCGAGCTCCCAGCACTCGGCAACCTCGATGGAATCGCACGGGCGGAACACGCGCATATTGGGAATGGCGCGAAGTGCCGAGAGATGCTCGACCGGCTGGTGGGTCGGGCCGTCCTCCCCGAGGCCGATAGAATCATGGGTCATCACATAAACGACCCCGGTCCCCATCAACGCGGCGAGCCGCATTGCCGGCCGCGCATAATCGGTGAACACCAGGAAGGTCGCGCCGTTCGGCGCAAAACCACCGTGCAGGAAGATGCCGTTCATCGCCGCGCACATGCCGTGCTCGCGGATGCCGTAATGGATGAAGCGGCCCTTCGGCGTCTTGGCCGAGAACGCGGTTGCCGACTTCGCCTTGTTGTTGTTGGAGCCGGTGAGGTCGGCCGAGCCCGCCAGAAATTCCATCGGCATCGCGCCAGCAATCACTTCGATCACGGCTTCGGAGGATTTGCGGGTCGCCGCATTCATCGGCTTTTCCAAGAGCTCCTTCTTGTAGCCTTTGAACGCCTTCGCCAGCGCCGCTGGGCGCTCGTGGCGCAGCCGTCGCTCGAACTCGGCGCGCTTGCGGCTGCCGAGTTCGCCGAGCCTTGCTTCCCATTCCTGTCGTGCCGCCGCGCCGCGGCTGCCGGCCGCGCGCCAGGCCTTGAGCACGTCGTCGGGCACCGAGAACGGCTCCAGCGAAATGCCGAGATTTTCCTTGGCGGCCTTGAGTTCGTCGGCACCGAGCGCTTCGCCGTGCACCTTGTTGGTGCCGGCCTTGTGCGGCGCGCCGAAGCCGATGGTGGTGCGGCAGGCGATCAGCGTCGGCTTGTTTGATTTCTGCGCGCGCGTGATCGCGGCTGATATCGCAGCCTGGTCATGACCGTCGATCTTCTCGGCCGCCCAGCCGCACGCCTTGAACCGCTTCACCTGGTCCACGGAATCGGAAAGCGAGGTCGGACCGTCGATCGAGATGCCGTTGTCGTCATACAGCACGATGAGCTTGTTGAGCTTCCAGTGCCCCGCCATCGCGATCGCTTCCTGCGACACGCCTTCCATCAAATCGCCGTCGGAAGCGATCACATAGGTATGGTGATCGACGATCTTTTTGCCGAACTCGGCGGCGAGCATCTTCTCGGCGAGCGCCATGCCGACAGCGGCGGAAATGCCCTGGCCGAGCGGTCCGGTGGTGGTCTCGATGCCCTTGGTGTGGCCGTGCTCGGGATGTCCCGGCGTCAGCGACCCCAACTGGCGAAAGTCCTTGAGCTGGTCGATCGTCATCTCGGGGCTGCCGATCAGATACAGCAGCGAATAGATCAGCATCGAGCCGTGCCCGGCCGAGAGCACGAAGCGGTCCCGGTCCGGCCAGTCCAGCGCGGCGACGTCGAATTTCAGGAATTGCGTGAACAGCACGGTCGCCATGTCGGCGGCGCCCATCGGCAGGCCCGGATGACCCGATTTCGCCTTCTCGACGCCGTCCATGGCGAGGCCGCGGATCGCATTGGCCATACGGTTGTGGTCGACCTGCGTCATGTCTGAAAATCCGTCTGAAATGAGGCGCTTGTGGCTGGATTTGGCCGCGCCGGAAGGAGCCTTTCGGCCGCTGGGGTCGCGGCTGGGATAGCATCTCGGTTCCGACAGGCCAAGGCAATCAAACGCCGGTTTGGCCGCAAAAGTTGCTTAGCAGTGCATAGTTTCGTGGCGGCGTTGCGCTCCGCTAGCTTGCCACGTAAATTTCTGCTTCTAACCGCTTGCCGAACCGAGTCTTTTGCCGGACGGCAAGCCCCCAGGGGATAGGCCACAGGTTCCGCCGCTGACTGCATGAACGATCGCGTATCCAACAGCTCTGCCATGACCGAGTCCTCGGCCGTCGAGATCGAGATCGCGACCCGCAGGCTCATGGCGGCGCTCGACTCGCTCGAAAGCGCGGTGGAGCGGCGGCGCGACGCCGATCGCGACGAGAACGAGCTCGCTGCGCGGATCCAGGCGCTGGGCGCGGACCGCTCGCGGCTTGCCGACGAGCTCGACGGCGCGCTGGTGAAGGCGCGCAAGCTCGAGCGCTCCAGTCGCGAGATCTCCGATCGGCTGGATTCCGCGATCGTCACGATACGCTCGGTGCTCGATACCGGAGAGGATGGATGAGCCACATCAACGTCACCATCAACGGCCGGCAATACCGCATGGCCTGCGAGGAGGGCCAGGAGGTGCGGCTGCTCAAGCTCGCCGAAAGCCTGGAGACGCGGATTCAGTCGCTGCGCGGAAAGTTCGGCGAGATCGGTGATGCCAGGCTCACCGTGATGGCGGCGCTGACCGTCTGCGACGAATTGGTCGATGCCGGCAATCGCATCCGCACCATGGAGCAGGAGCTGACCGAGTTGCGGGATTTCCGCAACGCCGCCGTCGAGCGCGCCCGGCTGACCCAGACCGCGGTCGTGAACGCACTGAACTCCGCGGCCGAGCGCATCGAGAAGTCGACCCAGGTCCTGAACCGGACCGTCGGCAACGGGATCGCCATCGGTTGACCCTTCACCGGGCTGGCGATTCGTCAGCATCGTTGTTACATTGCCCAAGCGGGGCTGCGACGCGCGTCAGGAGCCATTATCCCCGGGGCCTTATCGATCCTTTAGGGAACTGTCCCTGGCCGGGCCCGTGGGCTCGGACATATGGTGCCCACCTACTTTCGTAGGGAACTCCGGGATCGAGTGCTTCAACGGCGTTCGCGGCTTCGCACTTTTGTTTGCTTGGTTTGTGCCTGTTGAAACGACTGCGGCCAATTCAACAGGTGTCATGCCCCGGCTTGACCGGGGCATCCAGTACGCCGCGGCGTCGAAATTTGATTACTGGCGTCTCTGGAATACTGGATCGCCCGCCCCAGTGCGCAAGGGCGCACAAGGCGGGCGATGACAGCGGAGCAAGACTTCGCCTTCGGAGCAAACGCGCATGACCAACACCAAAGCCGAACTCCGTGCCAAAGCCCTCGCGGCGCGCGATGCGCTGAGCGAAAAGAAACGCACCGCCGCCGCCGCCAATCTCGCCAAGCGCGGGCTGCCGTTCCAGCTCCTGCCTGGCAGCATCGTATCAGGCTATTCGCCGATCCGCAGCGAGATCGATCCGATGCCGCTACTGAAGACGCTCGCAGAGCAGGGTGCCAGGCTCGCGCTGCCTTGCGTCACCGCGCGCGGCCAGTCGCTGATCTTCCGCATCTTCAATCCGAACGATCGCCTGATGCTCGGCCCGCTCGGCATTCCCGAGCCGTCGCCTGGGGCCGCTGAAGTCATTCCCGACATCATGCTGACGCCGCTCGCTGCCTTCGATCGTCTCGGCCATCGCATCGGTTATGGCGCGGGGCACTACGACCACACCTTCGCGCATCTGCGAAAAGCCAAGACCATCGTCGGCATCGGGCTCGCTTTTGCAGCGCAGGAGATCAAGGCGGTTCCGGCACTATCCCACGACGTCGCGCTGGATTATGTGCTAACGGAATCCGACGTATTCGATTTCCGGAGTTCTGAAGTTGCGCATTCTCTTCGTGGGTGATGTCGTCGGCCGTGCCGGGCGCAATGCCATCGCCGAATATCTGCCCGGCATGGTCAAGGACTGGTCGCTCGATTTCGTCGTCGTCAACGGCGAGAATTCCGCCGGCGGCTTCGGCATCACGGAAGCGATCTATCAGGAGTTTCTCGATGCCGGCGCCGACGCGGTGACGCTCGGCAATCACTCATGGGACCAGCGCGAAGCACTCGTATTCATCGAGCGCGCCGAGCGTTTGGTGCGGCCGGCGAACTATCCGCGCGGCACGCCCGGCCGCGGCGCCGCATTGGTCGAGACCAAGAACGGCAAGCATGCGCTCGTCGTCAACGCTTTGGGCCGCGTCTTCATGACCCCGTTCGACGATCCCTTCGCAGCGCTGGAGCGCGAGCTCGGCGCCTGTCCGCTCGGCATCGCTGCGGACGCCATCGTCGTCGACTTCCATTGCGAGGCGAGCAGCGAGAAGCAGGGCATCGGCTTCTTCTGCGACGGCCGCGCCAGCCTCGTCGTCGGCACCCACACCCATGTGCCGACCGCCGACCACCAGATCCTGTCAGGCGGCACCGCCTACATGACCGATGCCGGCATGACCGGCGACTACGATTCCATCATCGGCATGCAGAAGGAAGAGCCGCTGCGGAGGTTCACCTCCGGAATCCCGTCAGGCCGCTTCGAGCCGGCGGCGGGCGCGGCGACGCTCAGCGGCGTCGCCGTGGAGACCGATGACGCGACAGGGCTCGCACTGCGGATTGCCCCGGTGCGCGCGGGCGGCCGGCTGGAGCCGGCGACGCCGAAATTCTGGTTGAGCTGAGTTCTCGCGTAGCTCACCACACACTCAGTGTCGTCCTGGCGAAAGCCAGGACCCATTACCACCGGCCGTGGTAATGGGCAGGCTCGCGGTCAAGGGCATCGCGCCAAACAGACAGTTGGGGTAATGGGTCCTGGCTTTCGCCAGGACGACAATGGGGCCTACTCCGCCGTCTGCTCCCTCAACCCCGCCACATCCTTCGCGGTCAGCTTGGACCCCTTCGTCCCGAACCGCGCCGTGACATAGTTCGCCACCGCCGCGATCTCGTCGTCGCTATACGCCTCACCGAACGCCGGCATCGACAGCGCGCCGTCGGGCGTGTGGCGCTTGGTGCCGGACAGCACAATCTGCGCCACGTTGGTGGCGGCGGGGTCGTTGACGGCCCAGGTGCCGGTCAGCGTCGCCATCGGCGAGACCGGGCTCTCGCCGCTCCAGCCGTGACAGCTGGCGCAGGCGCTGGCGAACATTTTCTTGCCGCGCGCGTCCGCCGTAACGCCGTCCTTGTGCGAGGCGGGCGCAATGGGTGCGATGGTTGCGGGCAGGTCGGGCGAGGGCTGCGGCGGCACGCTGCGCAAATAAGCGACGATGCTGCTTATGTCCTCAGGCGCGAACTGGCTGAAACTGTGGTCGACCGCTTCACCCATCGGACCCGACGCCGAGCCGTGGCGCGGCGCATGGCCGAGCGACAGATAGGAGATCAGGTCCTCGTCGCGCCAGCTGCCGAGACCAGTGGCCTTGTCGGAGGAGATGTTGAAGGCGCGCCAGCCGGCCGTGATCGCGCCTGCAAATTTCTTGCTGTTGTCCAGCGCAAAGCCGAGATTGCGCGGCGTATGGCATTCGCCGCAATGTGCCAGCGCCTCCACGAGATACGCGCCGCGATTCCACTCCGGGCTCTTCGACGTATCAGGCGCAAAGCGCGTGTCGGGATTGAACACGGCCGACCAAAAGATCATCGCCCAGCGCTGATTGAACGGGAACGACAGCGTGTTCTCCGCCGGCTTCGCGCGCACCGCCGGCAGGCTGAACAGATAGGCCTTCACCGCCAGCACGTCCTCGTCTGTCATATAGGTGTAGGACGTGTAGGGCATCGCCGGATAGAGCCGGGCGCCATCATGGCGCTTGCCGCGCTGGACGGCGTTGAGAAAATCCTGGTCGCTGTAATTGCCGATGCCGGTGTCCTTGTCCGGCGTGATGTTGGTGGAATAGAGCGTGCCGAACGGCAGCTTGAAACCGAGCCCGCCGGAATAGTCCTTCTCGCCGGGCTTGGTGTGGCACACCATGCAGTCGGCCGCCTTTGCGAGATATTCGCCGCGTTCGACCAAGCTCGCCTTCTCGAACTTCGCCGGCACGCCGGCCGGCTTGCCGGCGCGGTAATCCGCCAGCGCCACCTTGGGGCCGCCGGCGAAGTCGAGCGGACCGGGCCCGCGGATGAACCAGACGCCGAGCGCCGCCACGACAGTTGCGATCACGACGATGCCAGTGAGGATACGCATCTTGCCGCTCATGCCTTTTTCCCCGCAGCCAGCAGTTTCCGATCGATCGGCAGGCGCCGCAGCGCGACGCCGGTTGCCGCGTAAATGGCGTTGCGCAGCGCCGGCGGTCCGGCATTGACGCCGGCCTCGCCGATGCCGCCGGGCGCCTCGCCGCTCTTGACCACGACGACCTCGATCTTCGGCATCTCGTTGATGCGCATCATGCGATAGTCGTGGAAATTCGACTGCTGCACGCGGCCCTTCTCGATGGTGATCTCGCCGTAGAGCGCGGCGGTGAGGCCGAACACCAGGCCGCCCTCGATCTGCGCTTTCACCGTGTCAGGATTGACCGCGATGCCGGTGTCCACCACCGAGACGATGCGGCGGAGCACGATCTCGCCGATATCGTCGATCTCCGCTTCGACCACGGTGGCGAGGAAGCTCGCAAACGACGGCTGCACGCAGACGCCGCGACCGACGCGCGGGGGCAGCGGTTGGCCCCAGCCGGATTTCTCGGCGGCGAGATTGAGCACCGCGAGCATGCGCGGATTCTTCGTCAGCATCGAGCGGCGGAATTCGACCGGATCCTTGCCGGCCTTGCGCGCCAGCTCGTCCATCGCGCATTCGACCGCGAACACGTTGTTGTTCGGACCGACGCCGCGCCAGAAGCCGGTGGGCACCGCCGGCGGTTCGGCGCGGACATATTCGACATGGAAGTTGGCGAAGTCGTAGGGCGCATCCACGGCGGCATCGACCGCGTCGATGTCGATACCCTTCTGGAACGCCGGCGGCAGCCAGCGCGCCAGCACGGCTGAGCCGGCGACCTTGTACTTCCACGCTGCGACCTTGCCGTCGACCAGCGATGCCGTGACCTGGTCGCGATAGACCGGGCGGTAGACGTCGTGCTGGATGTCCTCCTCACGGGTCCATATCACCTTCACGGGATAGTCGACCTGTTTTGCGATCTTCACGGCGGCCACCACCATGTCCGGCTCGAGCTTGCGGCCGAAGCCGCCACCGAGCAGATGCTGGTTGACGATCACCTTGTCGACCGGGAGGCCCGCGGCCTTCGCCGCCTCCGACTGCACGCGCGTCATGATCTGCGTGCCGGTCCAGATCTCGCAGGCTTCAGGCCTGACGTGAACGGTGGCGTTGATCGGCTCCATCGAGGCATGCGCAAGGAACGGCAGTTCGAAGCTCGCCTCGAACCTGTCGCCGCTTGCGAGCCCCTTGGCGATGTCGCCGACCGATTTCGCGACCACGCCGTCCTTCTCGCTGGCGGCGCGCAGATGCTGCCAGATATCCTTTGTGCTGAGCTTCGCGTTCGGTCCCTCGTTCCACTCGATCTTGAGCGCATCGAGGCCTTTCTTCGCGGCCCACATGTGATCGCCGATCACGGCGACCGTGTCCTCGAGCACCACGACCTTGCGCACCCCCGGGATTTTCACCGCCGCGCTGTCGTCGACCTTGCCGACCTTGCCGCCAAAGACCGGGCAATTGGCTATCGCGGCGATCTTCATGCCGGGCAGGATCGCGTCGATGCCGTACACGGCCTTGCCGTTGACCTTGTCCGGCGTGTCGAGCCGCTTCAAGGGCTGGCCGATGATCACGAAATCCTTGGGATCCCTAAGCGGCACGTCTTTCGGCGGCGACTGGCCCTGTGCAGCCAGTGCCAGTTCGCCATAGCCGAGCTTGCGGCCACTTGCGGCATGCACGACCTCGCCTTTCGACGTCGTGCAGCTTGCGGGCTCGACCTGCCATTGCGCCGCTGCGGCCTGCACCAGCATCGCTCGCGCGCTGGCGCCGGCCGAGCGCAAGGGTTTCCACCAGGCACGGATCGAGGTCGAACCGCCGGTCGCCTGCAGGCCAAAGGCGGGATTGGCGTAGAGCTGGTCGTTGGGCGGCGCGTGCAGCACCGCGACCTTTGCCCAATCGGCATCGAGCTCTTCGGCCAGGATCATCGAGATCGAGGTATAGACGCCCTGGCCCATCTCGACCTGCGGCATCAGGAGCACGGTGCGGCCAGTCTCCTCGATTCGGATAAAGGCGTTCGGCGCGAACTTGCCGTCGGTGGTGTCCTTCGGCTGCTCCGGCTCGTTGACGGCGGCGCGCAGCGGCAGGTGGAAGGCGAGCAGGAAGCCGGTGGCGAGACCGCCGGTCAGAAGCGCACGGCGGGAAACGTCAGGAAGAGTCTTGTCGGTGATCATGGCGGACCTCACGACTGCCGGCCGGAGGCGGCCAGCTTGATGGCCTCGCGGATGCGCACATAGGTGCCGCAGCGACAGATGTTGCCGGCCATCGCTGCGTCGATGTCGGAATCATCAGGGCTGGGCGTTGCCGCCAGCAGTGCCGCGGCCGCCATGATCTGACCGGACTGGCAATAGCCGCACTGGATCACTTCGGCATCGAGCCAGGCCTTCTGCACCTTTGCGCCGGCCGGTGTGCTGCCGACATGCTCGATCGTGGTGATGGCGCGGTTCGCGACCGCGCTGATCGGCAAGACGCAGGAGCGTACTGCCTTGCCATCGACGTGCACCGTGCAGGCGCCGCACTGAGCGATGCCGCAGCCGAACTTGGTGCCCGTCATCCCAAGGACGTCACGCAGGACCCACAGCAGCGGCATGTCAGGTGGCGCGTCGAACGATTTCGTTTCGCCATTGATGGTGAGAACAGTTGCCATATGCATCCCCTTGCTCGCGCGATCGCTTACGGCGATCTAGTCAGCGAATTTGCGCGCACAATAATCATATCGATGCGAAACGATGAAGCGTCGACATTTCCGGCAATGCATATTTGCGCAGCGAGCGGGTCAGGCCATGACGTTCACGAATTTGTGCGGCGATCACTGCAGTGATTTTGGGCTAATTGATATGATAATCGTCATGTTTTGACGCTTTTGCTTCACATGCGCCGTTGATCGCCGCAGATGATCGTGCGAATGCGCAAAATCATGCGATGACGAAAGTCGTGCGATTGTGGAAGTCAGACGGCGACGCGGACTTCTGACGCGATCAATTGCAGCAACCCATTGTTGTGCCCTCTCCCCTTGTGAGAGAGGACAGCGACGCCGGTAGACGCAGGCTCACTCGGGTGAGGGGTCTCTGTCCGCGTATGGGCGCCGTTGTGGATCAACCGACAAAGGGGAGCCTGATCGTGAACGAGGCACCGCCGTGCTCCCGATTACTCGCTGATATGAATCCGTTGTGCGCTTCGATAATGGTGCGCGCAATGGACAAGCCCATGCCCATGCCTTCCGCTTTGCTGGTGTAAAACGGCTCGAAAACCTGTTTCAATTTGTCTTCTGGAATGCCGGGTCCGCGATCTGATACGGATAGCTCGGCAAACTGATCGGCGCGCGCAGTCCGGATGCTGATAGTGCGGCTTTCGTGAGACGTGTCCTTCATAGCCTCGACCCCGTTCAGCACAAGGTTCAAAATGACTTGTTGAAGCTGAATGCGGTCGCCGAGGATCGGTAGCGCATCGGACGTGATCACGTTGACCATTTCGAATTTTCGGCTGACGGTTAGCGCCGAAAGAAATCTGACCGTCTCTTGCACTACCTCGTTGAGGTCCAGTTGCTTCAATTCGAACGGCGCCTTCTTTAGGAGGCTGCGCATCCTGCGAATGACCTCGGTGGCGCGCCGGTCATCCTGTAAAATATCGTTCACAATTTCCCTGAGTTCAACAACATCGGAAAGTGCAGCGATATCGGGACGCTGCGATTGCAGGATCGCGGCTGCGGTTTCAGCGTTCGTCAGAATAGACCCCAGCGGCTGGTTGATCTCGTGAGCAATCGAGGCGGTCAGTTCACCAGCGGTCGCGAAGCGATTAACGTGAGCCAGTTCAGTCATGCGCTGTCGCGACTGTACTTCGGCGAATTGCCGACGACGATGTTCAAATAACAAAAGCGCGATCAGTCCCGCTTGCGCGAGGACAAGCGCGATAGTGAATGTGATTTGCCACCAATATCGCTCCCACAACGTGGGCTCCCGGAAGTAGACGGCGCTACCGGGCGGCAGATTGCGCTCGGCAATTCCCCACCGCTGCATTTGTCGCCAGTCGAATATGGGAGATGCAACGTCAACGAATGATGGCTTGATGTCGGCGATCTTTTCGCCATTGAGGATGCGAAGCGCGACCTTGGCGGCTTTGGTGCTTTGCTCAATCACGGAATGCATGGGGCCACCGACGATGCCGTCTCCAAAAAAAGATTGGTCGTGAGTAAAGATCGGCGCGTTGGCCACCTTGGAAAGTTGGAGTAACGCGCCGGGCCCCTCATACGCCACGCCCGCGGCGTCAACATTCAGCAAGAGCCAGAAGATCGCACTATGTGGCGGGAGGGTCGCTGCGTCCTTCTGAATTTCTTCAAATGAAAGTTCATTGTAGTATCGAATTTGTACTCGCCCGGCCAGCGGCGCGGTTCGTCGGCGCGTCTCTTCCAGCCAATACGTTTCGCTTGGAGATGCTCCAATTACGACTGCAATCGTGGTTGTTAGAGGCAAAACACTCAGAATATTTTCGAAGAACTCGATGGTGTTGTTGGTCGACCCTACCACTGTGTCATTTTCGCCCAATTTATCGAAGGCCACGCGCCGCCGCTCCACAGCCGTCAAGACCATCGGCGTATTTGGGAAAAGCTCTTTTCGGTGTCGCTGGACAAAATTGGCGGCTGGGGCGCCAATGGACATGATTAGATCGGGCGGGTGCTGGGCATTAAGGGCGTGAAGATATTCGACGAACGGACCATCTGATTTGTCGTTACTCAGGCGAGCAACCACAAGCGAGTGGTCCTGAAACTCCACGTTGCTGCGCCGACTTATTTCGGATCGAATGGCCTCTGCATAAACGGTCCAGGGCTTGAACCGAAGGCCGAACGAATGCAGCATCAGAACACGTTTGGGCGCTGGATCAGCTGCATGACTTTGGCCTGTCGTCGCGATCAAAAATGCGACGGTCAACGCAGCGGTGAATCTCCGCACGCGACAGGTTCGCCATGAGTGAGGCAGCCAGAAAAGCATCGCACTCCGAGCCCCGATCCAAGTGGAGTACCGTATCCGCTCGATCAGATTATCAACAACCGGAGACAAGGGAAACTACGGGGCAATTCTGACACGAACAGTCCGCAAGATTTCATAGCGGGGCGTCGCGCGGTCCCCGCGATACGCCACGTCGTCCAGAGTACCTGCAGACCGATGGCGCAGGGTCGCCATCGTCGGACGGTCACCGCCAGCGCTTGCTTGCGCGCACAGAGGGCCAAGTTGCGCTATCGCCGCGTCGCCACGGATTAATAGGCGCAAATATAGTTCCCGTAAGCATCGTAGCAACTGCGGCGGTACGCAGCAGTGCCAAGGGCAGCCGCGCCGACCGCTGCCGCTCCTACACCGTAGCCTCGATAGCCGTAGCCGCGATAGCCGCCACGATAGCCGTAGCCACGGTAGCCTGCGCCGCGCACTGCAACAGCGCCGCCGCCCCGCGGTCCTCGAACTGCGACCGCACCGCCGCGGTAACCGCCGCCGCCCCGATAGGCACCTCCGCCGCGCCGAGCCTCGGCGTCATCGGGGATCAAGCAGACGATGAGCAAAACGAAAGCGGCAAGAGGAGCGAGAATATAGCGGAGCATGATGGAACCCTTCCATGAATTCATTGAGCCCCGCTCGCGAGATTGCGGCTCCCTGTGCGCGTGGGCTTGATGTAGATCAATCGAACCCGCGCACTGCCACGCCTACGCTATGTTCAGCCGCACCTGAGGCGGCTTCCGTCACCTTTCGGTGACGCAAGTGCGAAGAGGGAGGTCCGCCATGCATCCGAGGAAGCTTCTTTCGATCAAGTCAGCGACGGTCGCGGGCATTGCCGCCAGCGGCCTGCTTGGGCTTGCAACCCTGTCGCTTAGTCCAACCCCAGCCAAGGCTGTGATTTACTGCCAGTACGTAGAATATCCCGCGGGTTGCGTTGCCCGGGCAGGCGTCGTGCTCAGGCCGCGCCCGGTGGCGCGCGCCGCAGTCCGTCATAACGCCGGTGGCAATGCGAATGGTGGCGTCAACCGCGTTGGAGCCGGGCGGTAAAGGCCGGTTTCGCAAGCCAGCAAGAAGCCGTCATCGTTTCGTCCCGGTGGCGGCTTTTCTTGGTCTGGCGGGGATAGTCACTAGTACCGCCGGGGCGGCATTAGGGCATGAAACACACTTGGTATGTCACTTTTGAAGTGCCGCCGGACGGCACACTGTCAAGGCGGCGACATCCGCGTCTAACGAACACGTTTGAAAGCGAAGCAGCAGCTAAGGATTTTGCGCGCACCAAATTCAACGACGGACTGATCGTCACTGCAGGGACTATCATCCCTCACTTTCCGAGAGTGTCGATCCCATCGACCGAAATCCCAACGTGGCTTGAAGCACCGAAACAAGTTGATCCAGATCAATAGCTAGGCCACGGACGCTGGTGACATGCTCTGACGGGGCAGCAACCGGGAGCCTGAACATGAATGAACGTTCGGAGCCGAAACAGGTCTGTCGTCGCAACGCACTCACTTTCCTTGGATACGCAGGGGTGTTTGGGCTTGTGGCTTCGTCCTCAATTTTTGCGGCCTCAGAGGCTGTTGCTCAAACCACCGCGCCAGCCGCCGCGCCTACTACGCCGCCAGTGGACGCGCCTAAGTCGGGTACGGAACGCCGCCAGGAGCGGCGCAGCGGGCGAACAGAGCGGCGGCAGGAGCGCCGCGCCGGCCGCACGGAGCGGCGGCAAGCACGGCGTACGGGACGCGACGAGCGACGGGACGCTCGCGACGGCACCCCGGCCGCCACGACGACCACCGAGCAAAAGAAGTAGTCCGTTCATTGCCAAGCACAGCTACCGGGCCACCTCAGCGTAGGCCCGGAAGGCCGTACAGCGCGCGGCCTATCGAAATCGGCTTCTCTCGGAAGGGGAGAAGAGGGGCTGAAGATTTCGGAATAATAGCAGTATGCACCTGTTTTGCCCGACGGCGCAACCACTTTACGAGCGCCTAAGCCCACGGATTTATCGGGCACTTAAGCCATTGATTCCGCTCGCCCCGGCTACTGTGCATGGGGTTGTTTTTCAGGTTTTTTTGACCCAAGGGCCGCTGGAGCGGTCCTCAGCTCTGCCGAAAGCCCATCCGGAAGGCGCCCCAGTGCTTGCCGTGGATCATGATCGGTGAGGACAGGTCCTTCATCAGCACGAACTGACCGCCGCCCATGTCGCGGCGATAGGTCTGCAGCAGGAACGGCTTGGTGTTGGCTGCGACCTTCTGCACCGCGCGATCGGTGAACAGGCGGCGGTTGCGGCAATTGGCATTATTCCAGACCGGATCCTTGCCCTGCGGCAGACGGTAGTTCGGGTTGTGCGTTGGCAGATAGCCGCCCTTGGCCCAGGCGACGCAGAACACGATGCGGGGATCGGACTTCTGAATCGGATCCTGGATCGCGGGCAGCACGCGGTCGGTGAAGTCGACATAGCCAGTGTTGTACTGCTTGGGATCGGTGCCGGGGATTTCCCGGTAATTCTCGTCCATGAACTGGTCGAGCGTGATCTCGCCGCGGCCGATGGCGGCTTCGAACTCGTCGGAGATCCGCTTGGCGGTCTCGACCACGATGCGGATCAGCGGCGCATCCGACGTCTCGACGCCGCTGTCGGCGATCAGCGCGATCAGGCCTTCGGACGTGTCGAGCAGTTTGGTCACGCGCTGATCGGCGTTCTTGAGATCGCGCGAGGAGAGGTCGACGCCCTTGGCGAGCTCGTTGAGCTCGCTGATGACGGTGTCGCAATGTCCGAGATTGGAGGTCGCGGCGCGCGTGACGCTGCCGATCTCCGCTTCCACGGAGGCGAAGCCCTGCTGGACCCGCGAGATGATGCCGGAGATCCGCTGGGCGCCTTCGCCGGCCGTCTTCGCGCGCTGCGAGGCATCGCTGCTCTCGCCGATCAGGCCTTCGATCTGGCCGTCGAGATCGCGCACGGTGTCGGAGATCTGGTGTGTGGCCTGGCGGGTGGCTTCCGCGAGGTTCTTGACCTCGCTTGCGACCACCGCGAAGCCGCGGCCGGCATTGCCGGCGCGTGCCGCCTCGATGGTGGCGTTGAGCGCGAGCAGATTGGTCTGCTTCGCGATCGCCTCGATCGAGCCGGACACTTTTGCCACTTGTGCCAGCGCGGAGCCGACGGCGCTGAGCCGCGCCTCGATCCGCTCCACCGCCGCGACGAGCTCGGAGATGTGGCTGACCGCGGCATCGACCGCGCCACGCGACTGCGCGATCTCGCCGACCGCCGCTGATGTGGTCGTTTGCACCGCCTGTGACGCATTGGCGATGTCGTGATTGGCCGAGACCATCGTCTCGGCGGTTTCCTGGAGGTGATGGAACCGCTCCGACTGGTTCGCGACGCGGCTTGCGACTTCCTGGACGTTGCCGGCGATGTCAGCGAGTTCCACGCCGAGGCCGCCGATGCGGTCGGCGAGCTGATCGATCAGCCGTTCGGAAAGTGTTCGGTTGGAGCCGGTGTCCAGTACTGCAAGTTGTACGACGGACATGTCTTGAGAGTCCTCCAGTCAGAGCCGTTCGCCGGCTCTCCGCGGCATTCCCATTCCAATTCCGGTCTTAAGAGGTGATTCGCGCGTTGGCGTCTTGCCTGAGCGCGCACTAGAGCTTGTAGGCCGTCCTGAATCCGCCCCAGTGCCGGCCCTGCACGCGGATCGGAACGTCGATCTCGCGCATCATCACCGTATTGCCGTTGCCCATGTCGCGCGCATAGCTCTGCACCAGATACGAGCGCAGGTTGCGCGCGGCGGCCAACCCCGCCGGATCGTTGAACATCCGCCGGTTGCGGCTATTGGCCGTGTTCCAGGCGGCATCGCCCGGCCGCTGCGGATGCGAGTAGATTCTGTTGTGCACCGGCAGGAACCCGTTGCGATCGACCATGGCGCAGAACGCAAGGCGCGGGTCCTTTGCCAAAAAGGCTTCCTGGAACGCCGGCAGCGCGCGGTCGGCCCAGTCGAGATATTTGGTGCGGTACTGCTGCGGATTGGTTCCGGCGATTTCGGCGTAGTCAGTGTCGAAGAGGTCCTCGATCTTCACCTCGCCGCGGGCAACCGCCTGCTCGAAGATCGCGGTCAGCGCGTTACCCGCCTCCATGGCGCGGGTGACGAACTCGGTGTTTTCTTCGTGGATCGACCAGAGCCGGTCCTCGATCTTCTCGCTGAGCGCGGCATCGGGATGGACGAAGTGCGCGCGGGCGCCGGCCTTGGATTGCTCGACCACGCGCAGGCGGCAGGCGCCGACGCCTTCGAGGGTGCCTTCGATCATGGCTTGCGATGCAAGGCGGCCCGCGTCCGCGCCGCCGATCAGCACGCCGTCCATCGCTATCTCGTAGACCGGCAGCACCCCGCGGGCGGTTTCGAGCTTGAGATGGCAGGGCAGCCGTTCGGTCTTGCGGCGGTCGTCGTGCTCGCTCTGGCGCAGCAGCACGGCGCAGCGCGATTTCAATTTCTGTGCGAAGGCGGTCACGGCCTTGCCTGCGCTGGCGACGTTCTCGCCGTGGCTCTCGGCCGCCTTGGTCGCGGCATCGATCTCGGCCGCGCTTTCGCCGACCGAGATGATGAACTCCGATGCGCTTGTCGCGTTGCCGAAGACTTCGCTGGTGGTGGCGTTCTGTTCGGCGACCGCGCCGTTGACGGTCTCGAAGACCGGGCGGATGGCCTCGATCGCCTGCGAGATGCGGTGCACCGCATCCGCGGAGCCGGCGGCGTCGCGCTGCAGCGCGTCGATCTTTTTGGTGATCTCCTCCGTCGCGCCCTGGGTCTGCACCGCGAGTGCCTTGACCTCGGTGGCGACGACCGCAAAGCCTCTTCCCGCAGCGCCCGCGCGCGCGGCCTCGATGGTCGAGTTGAGCGCGAGCAGCGTCGTCTGCCGTGCGATCTGTGCGATCAGATTGACGACGTTGCCGATGGCGGCCGAGGATTCGCGCAAGCGGTCGACATTGGCGCGGGCTTCCTGTGCCGCGGCGCTGGCCTCGTCGGCGAGCTTGCCGGCCTCGCGAACCTGGGCCCCGATGCCCAGCGCCGACTGGGTGAATTTGTCGGCGGCATGGGCGAAGGTGGAGGCGTTCGATTGCGCGGCGTTGGTCCGGCCGGTCAGGGCGTCGGTACGGTCGCGAATGGCGGCAAGCGTCGTGGCGGTCGCCTCGGCACCGCCGGCCACCGAATTGGCGGCGCGCTCGAGCTGGCGAATCATCGCGCCCAGCTCGAGTTCCAGCAGTTCCAGGATTTCTTTGGCCGAATCGCTTTCGACGGCCACGGCAGACTCGGAATGGGCCGCCGGCTGCGCAGCCTGCGGGGCGGCCGCAGTTGCAGCCATGTCCGGCAGACGCTTCCGAAATAGTCCGAACGCCATCAGCTCTCTCTTGTCGGGGGACGGTCGGGCGCTATTTTCGCAAGCTGGAATGAAATCAGGGTTAACGATGCCTGACATCTAGGCACGGGCCCGTACGGTGTTACCTTAAAGTCGTAGAGCCTCTTTCTTTCCAGTGGGGTGGCGGCCTATAAGGCCGCGCTTCCCACGCTCACCTTGGCGCACGATTCCCCTAGAGAAGATCACGCATGGCCGGACATTCCCAATTCAAGAACATCATGCACCGCAAGGGGCGGCAGGATGCCCAGAAGTCGAAACTGTTCGGCAAGCTGGCGCGGGAAATCACCGTCGCGGCCAAGCTGGGGACGCCCGACCCCAACATGAACCCGCGCCTGCGTGCGGCCATCACCGCGGCGCGCCAGGAGAACATGCCGAAGGACAATATCGAGCGCGCCGTCAAGAAGGCGCTCGGCAATGACGGCGAGAATTACGACGAAATCCGCTACGAGGGTTACGGCCCCGGCGGCGTTGCCGTTATCGTCGAGGCGCTGACCGACAACCGTAACCGCGCGGCTTCCGACATCCGCTCCTTCTTCACCAAGTCCGGCGGCAATCTCGGTGAAACCGGCTCGGTGTCCTTCATGTTCGATCGCACCGGCATCGTCGAATACGACCGCAGCGTCGCCTCCGACGATGCCGTGCTGGATGCCGCGATCGAGGCCGGCGCCGACGACGTGATCTCGAGCGAAGGCGGCCACGAGATCTACGCCTCGACCGAAGGCTATCGCGACGTCGCCAAGGCGCTGGAGGCCAAGTTCGGCGAGCCGCGCAAGGCCGCGCTAATCTGGAAGCCGCAGAACACGGTCGCGGTCGACGACGAGACCGGCGAGAAGCTGCTCAAGCTGATAGACCTGCTGAACGAGCACGACGACGTCCAGCACGTCTACGCCAATTTCGAGGTGTCGGACGCGCTGCTGGCGAAGATGGGCGGGTAGGGGCCACTTCCCCTGTTACTTCCGTTCTGTTTCTGTTTCCCCCACGGCAGCCAGCCGCTATCACTGGCTCATGACGACGCTCCCGATTCGTGGCCCCGTTCGCATCATCGGCATCGACCCTGGCTTGCGCCGTACCGGTTGGGGCGTGATCGAGGCTGAGGGCAACCGCCTGATCTATGTCGCCTGTGGCTCGGTAGAACCGCCGGACGATTTGCCGTTGGCGAGCCGGCTGCTCGCGATCCATGAGGGGCTCGCCGCCGTCCTGTCCGGTCACAAGCCGATGGAGGCCGCGGTCGAGCAGACTTTCGTCAACAAGGACGGCGTCGCGACGCTGAAGCTCGGCCAGGCCCGCGGCGTCGCCATGCTCGCGCCCGCGATGTTCGGCATCAGTGTTGCCGAATACGCGCCGAACCAGGTGAAAAAGACGGTGGTCGGCGCCGGCCACGCCGACAAGCAGCAGATCGCGATGATGCTCAAGATTTTGCTGCCGAAGGCCGATCCGCCGTCCGCGGACGCCGCCGACGCGCTCGCCATCGCCATCACCCACGCCCATCATCGCCAGAGCACCGCGCTGCGGCTGAAGGTGGCAGGCTTATGATCGGCAAGCTCAAGGGCCTGATCGATTCCTACGGCGAGGATTTCGTCATCCTTGATGTTGGCGGTGTCGGTTATCAGGTGCATTGCTCGACGCGCACGCTGCAGCATCTGCCCTCGCCGGGCGAGGCCGCCGTGCTGTCGATCGAGACCTATGTTCGCGAGGATCAGATCAAACTGTTCGGCTTCCGCAGCGACCAGGAGCGCGAGTGGTTTCGCCTGCTCCAGACCGTGCAGGGCGTCGGCGCCAAGGTCGCGCTCGCCGTGCTCGGCACGCTACAGCCGTCCGATCTCGCCAACGCGATCGCGTTGCGTGACAAGGCTGCGGTGACGCGCACGCCCGGTGTCGGTCCCAAGGTCGCCGAGCGCATCGTCACCGAATTGAAGGACAAGGCGCCGGCCTTCTCCAATGTCGATCCGGCGGTCGTGCACCTCGCCGGCGCTGTCGATGACCAGCGCGCCCCGCGGCCGGTCGCGGATGCGATCTCCGCACTGGTCAATCTCGGCTACGGCCAGCCGCAGGCTGCGGCCGCGATCGCATCGGCCTCGCGCAGCGCGGGCGAGAGCGCCGAGACTGCGCAGCTCATCCGGCTGGGCCTGAAGGAGCTGTCGAAGTGAGTGCGGCTCGCGCCAATCCCGTCGCCGGTCTTTTTCGTCGCCTTTCGCGCGTGGCCGGTATCGTCGTGATCTTCTCCATTGTGGGGCCGCTGACGGTCGCCGCGCTGGTTTCGGTGATGGTGACCACGCTCGGGGCCGCGGTGCTGCAGATGTTTCTTGCGCTCGTCGAGCTGGAAGCACTGCGCACCCTGGTTTCGATCGCGATCGTGCTGCTGGCCATCGCCACGGTTCTCGCCTCGTTCCTTCCCGCAGTCGCCGCCGGCTTGATCTTCGCGCTTGCCGCGGTCTACGCCGACCTCAACATGATCTGGATGGCGTGGCTCGCCGCGGCCGTGGCCGCCGCCGGGTTCGTCGGGTTTGGCATGTTCGTTGTGCCCTCCGAAACCTCGGCGGTGATCTTGCCGAGTGTCCGTTCCGCGCCTGAGGCGCTGAAGCTTTCCGCCATGCTCGCCGTCGTCGCTGTCATCCCGGCGAGCCTGTGCTGGTGGCTCGCGAAACCGCTGCACCGTGTTATCCTGCCCGCATGAGCACGCCTCCCCGCATGGTCACGCCCGAGCGCCGCAGCGATGATGTCGGCGACACTGCGCTGCGCCCGCAATCGCTGTCCGACTTCGTCGGCCAGCAGCAGGCGCGCAAGAATCTGTCCATCTTCATCGAGGCGGCGCGCAAGCGCGGCGAGGCGCTGGATCACGTGCTGTTCGTCGGCCCGCCGGGCCTCGGCAAGACCACGCTGGCGCAGATCGTGGCCAAGGAGCTCGGCGTCGGCTTTCGCGCCACGTCAGGCCCGGTGATCGCCAAGGCCGGCGATCTCGCAGCACTCCTCACCAATCTCGAAGAGCGCGATGTGCTCTTCATCGACGAGATCCATCGCCTGAGCCCGGCAGTGGAAGAAGTGCTTTATCCCGCGATGGAGGATTTCCAGCTCGACCTCATCATCGGCGAGGGCCCGGCGGCGCGTTCGGTGAAGATCGAGCTGTCGAAATTCACTCTCGTCGGCGCCACCACCCGGGCCGGCCTGCTCACCAATCCCTTGCGCGATCGTTTCGGCATTCCGGTCCGGCTCAATTTCTACACCATCGAGGAGCTGGAAAGCATCGTCACCCGGGGCGCCCGCGTGCTCAACGTCGGCATGAGCGTGGATGGCGCCAACGAGATCGCGCGCCGCGCGCGTGGCACGCCGCGTATCGCCGGCCGGCTGTTACGCCGCGTGCGCGATTTTGCTTCGGCGGCCGATGCCGACAGGATCGATCGCAAGATTGCCGACCACGCGCTGAGCGCGCTCGAGGTTGACGCCGCCGGCCTCGATGCCATGGACCGCCGTTACCTCACGACCATCGCGCAGAACTATGGCGGCGGTCCGGTCGGCGTCGAGACGATGGCCGCCGCTCTGTCGGAGCCGCGCGATGCGATCGAAGACATCATCGAGCCTTATCTGATCCAGTGTGGCTATCTGCAGCGGACCCCGCGCGGCCGCCTGCTCACCTCGCACGCCTTCCGCCATCTCGGCATCAGCGAGCCCTCGCGCGATGCGGCGGCACAGATCGGCCTGTTCGGCACCGACGAGAGCGACGACTGATCTACGCAACTGCAGACTGCTCGCGCCGTCATGAATTTCCGGTGATCTCGTGCAGAGGGTCTGCACAAACCCACCCCATTTCCGCTCCAATAGGATCGCATCAAGAAGCCGCATCACGATCGGGCTGCCATGATCACGCGCCGTCATTTCTTCCGTTCCATCGGCGGCCTGTCCGCCCTCGGCGTATCGACCGCGGCCTATGGCGTCGGCGTCGAGCCGGTCCTGCGGCTTCGTGTCACCCGCTATCATCCGACGCCGCGGCAATGGCCCGCGGACTTTCCGCTGAAGATCGCCGTGATCGCCGACATCCATGCCTGCGATCCCTGGATGTCACTGGAGCGGATCGATTCCATCGTCGAGCGCACCAACGCACTGAACGCGGATATCATCGTGCTGCTCGGCGACTATGTCGCCGGCTTGCACCAGGTCACGCGCATCATTCCGGCGAACGAATGGGCCAAGGTGCTGGCCGGTCTGAAAGCGCCGCTCGGCGTCCATGCCGTCATGGGCAATCATGATTATTGGGCGGACAGGACCGTGCAGCAGGTGGGGCACGGGCCGACGGTCGCGCATCGCGCGCTGGAGGCGGCCGGCATTCCTGTCTACGAGAACGACGTCGTGCGGCTCGCCAAGGACGGCCGCGCGTTCTGGCTCGCTGGCCTCGGCGATCAGCTCGCCTTTCTGCCGGCGCGCCGCTTCCGGAGCACGGGGCGCTTCGGCGCTGACGATCTCGACGCGACGCTTGCCAAGGCCACCGACGATGCGCCGATCATCCTGCTCGCGCATGAGCCCAATATCGCGCCGCGCGTGCCCGCCCGCGTCGCGCTGCAACTGTCCGGCCACACCCATGGCGGCCAGATCCGCCTGCTCGGCTGGTCGCCGGCAGTTTCGCGGCAGCATGGCCTGCGGCTCGCCTATGGTCACTTCCGGCTCAAATGCGACCTCATCGTTTCCGGCGGCCTCGGTTGCAGCCTTATGCCGGTCCGCGTCGGCGTGCCGCCGGAAATCGTCGAGGTGACGCTGGGGCGGGGGCCGGTGGTGATCTAAGGCATGGAATTCTGCATCAAATGATGCTATATTCGATGTAGAGGTGCCCCATGAGAACGACTATCGCGATAGACGACGAGCTTTTTGCCAAGGCGCAGGAATTTGCTGGCGTCAGCGAAAAGGCAGCCGTCGTTAGGGAAGCCTTGATAGCCTTCGTTGAACGGGAGGCCGCACGCCGTCTCGCGCGGATGGGAGGTACCGAACCCAACGCCAAGGCTCCGCCGCGCCGCCGGCCCAAGTGAAAGTCCTGGCGGACACGTCGATCTGGATCGACCACTTCCGCCGCACGGATGGACGGCTTGCTGGCCTCCTCGATCACGGTGACATCGTTATTCATCCGTTCGTGATCGGCGAATTGCTCCTGGGGCGCGTGTCGAAGGCTTCTGACATGCTTGATGAACTGAACCTCCTCCCTAAGGCGACGATCGCCAGCAATAGCGAAGTCTTAGAGTTTATCGTTAAGCGAAAGTTGTCCGGATTGGGCATTGGGTGTGTCGATGCCCACTTGCTCGCATCGACGATGTTGACAGTCGAGGCAACAATCTGGACACGTGACAAGCGATTGCTTGCGGCAGCTCGGTCGTTGAAATTGGCTGCCGATATCCAATGAGTACGCCGATGTCTCATCTCGACGGCGAGATCCGCGACGGCCGCCACCGCATGCAGGTCCGCGTCTATTACGAGGACACGGATTTCCCTGACTTGCCATTGTCGTAGTATGCAAACGTGCTGATCTCTCGCTCCTTGCTGCGGTTTTCGGGAAAAAGGTTCCTTCCGTAAAGCGCGGAGCTATTCAGGTAGGGCGTATATTCGTAGGGCATCCGCTTGCGAACCGGATGCACTACTATGCATTCAATCAAGTTGCGGAAGGCAATGCGAGTTTCGATCGCCTTCGGATTGGTTTTGAGCGCGGTGATAAGCCTTCTAACCTCCGAGGAGTATCGGTCACTGAATTTCGGGCGATCGAAGCCAACTATATTTTCGCCGCCACCGCCCAGCAGCCGCAAGCGCTCTTCAACGCTTTCCCGCTCCAGGTCGCACTCATCGATCCGCTTGAGCAATTCGTCCGGCTTGCGGCGGCTATTTGCGATGGCATAAGAGAGGCGTTCGATCTCGGTAGTCAATACGCGGCGTCGACGCTCTAGCTTATTGTGTTCGCTGCCATTGTTCCGATCGTTTTTGCGCTCCTCCTTCCAAGAACGCATCGCCTCTTCAATGGCTTTCGGCGAAAGCAATTTCACCTGGATTTTTTCGGAGGCATCCTCGAGCAGAACGTCCATATCAAAGCTACGGGTGTGCTCGCAGGTGCCCCGCTGATGCGCGCTCGCGCATGCCGCGCGCGGCGCACCGTTACGCGAGGATTGAGCGATTCGCATATGGCCAATGCAGACGCCACACCGGAGCACACCGGCAAGCGGGTGCTCATTGTTGCGCGGACTCACGGCGCGACGCCGCGGCTGGCCAGTCGGTCCGAACATAGACACCGCGCGCACCCTACGAACCTTCTGCGCTAGATCCCAGAGCCCTTGCGGAACGATCCGCAGCTCTGGCTTTTTGACGATAATGTGGCGTTCAGCTGGATTGCGGCGCTTCTGTTTCTTCTGCGTCTCTGGGTTAAGAATTGTCGAGCGAACGTTCCAATGTATCTCGCCGATGTAGAGTTCGTTGCCGATAATGCCGCGACCATGCCGACCGCCTGTGATGCACTGATGGTTCCAGGTGGTGCGACCCGCCTTGTTCTTGTGACGAGTTGCCCCTGGTGAGGGCACGCCTTCGCGGGTGAGGTCAGCGGCGATAGTTCGGGTCGAGCGGCCCGCTGCATATTCTTTGAAGATGCGGAGCACAATCTTTGCTTCGTTCTCATCGATTACGCGCTCGCCGGGCGCGCCCGGCCTTGGCCGATAACCATAGGCGTATGAGCCCGGAATTCTTCCGTTCGCAACAGCGTTGTCATGGCCGCGCCGAACCTTTTCGGCGAGCTGCGGCTTGTAAATCGTGTTGTACAGACTTGCGATGCTAATGTCAGTGGCGGTCGCGTAGACTCCTTTCTGATCCATCAGCTCAACGCCGTTGAACTCGAAAACCTGCTTGAGACGCTGGATGGTTGCGGGATCGCGCGACAAGCGGTCGAAATGCTCAACGACGACTACGTCAAACTGCCGGCTTCGCACACCGTTGAGCAAGCGCTGATAGCCGTCCCGCGCACCTTCGGTAAGACCAGATTTTGCGGCATCCACAAACTCGCCGACGACATCGAGGTTGTTGCGCAATGCGACCTTGCGGCAGAGTAACAGCTGACCGTCAATCGAGCTCGCCTTTTGCATGTCGCTCGAATAGCGCGCGTATATTACGGCCGTTTTCTTCGATGACGGTGTCGTCATGCCGGTCCTCTATCGGCTGCCCCGAGCCATGATTTTCATCCCGTGCGATCTGACGGCCGATGGAGCGCGCCAACTCAAACCAGATTTCCTCATTGTCCGGATTATCCCAGCTCTGAGGATGGGAGGGGGCAAGCGGTCGAATGGTCGCTCGTTGTCTTCGGAAAGATCGGATGCGGGTAGGCATTTGCAAACTCGCGAGCGGAAGCTAGCGTAAATTTCCGCGCTGCGCTACGGCCAAGCCGCAGCGATTACTCGCAACGCGTCCCTCATGCTGGCTTCGGCAGCGTCGAATGAAAATGAAATTCGTCAAGTGCCGCAGCGTGCGTGAGGGCATTCCTGGCGATGAGGCGCGTAGTCCAGAGCAGAAATGCTAAGCAAAGCGGAGTAAAAATACTGGCGGCGGCGTAAGTTTGTTATCGGGTGCGGGTGCGGGTGCGGGTGCCCGGTGCGTAGGAGCCGTCCTCGGTTCCCCACATATTGTAGTGGCTGCCGCAGAGCCCCGGCGAACTGTAACGTTCAGCCCAGACGCGGTGGTCCGACCCCAAGGACCCTTCGATGATTGGGTCTTTTCTTATTCCGCTTGACTGATCTTGCGTCGAGGCTCCAAGAGCCAGCAATCGCGTCTTCGTGAGCTCCGCAGTAGGGCGCGAAAAGCACTGTCAGAAATACTCGTGTTCCTCAGCATGCTGTAACTGGCGCTCGGGCAACCGGTTCGCCGGCAAGAGGGCCGGGCCGGTCAGCTGGCGGCCGGAAGGCTGACGCTCGAATCATCGCTCAAAGGCGCGATGGTTTCTAGCGTCATGTAACGGGCGCGCTGGACGGCCCATTGTCGTTCTGTTCGAGCAGGACCGCTCCAATGAGGCGAACCATGGCCTCCTCGTTGGGGAACATGCCGACCATATGTCCAAACCGGTTCACAGCCTTGCTGCACCACATCGAGAAAGACGCTCTGCTTCGGGCGTTTCGACGACAAAAGCCCGCAGGCCGGCGCGGAGGTCGATGGGATAAGGGAGGCAAAGTACGAAGAGGGGCTCACGGACCAATCCGCGATCTCTGCGCACGGGTCCACACTGTCCCTACCGGCTACAGCCGGTGCGGCGCGTCTACATCCCCAACCCGACGGGGGTAGGCGGCCTCTCGGTGTGCCGGCCGCTAGAGGACAAGATCGTCCAAAGCGCGGTGGCCGAGGTGTTGAGCGCCGCCTATGAGCTCGAATTCCTCGGGTTCTCCTACGGCTTCCGGCCGGGGCGGGATCCTCAGATGGAGCTTGATGCCCTCGATCCGGCTTTCATGACATATCCAGTGTCTTCGATTCGGTCGACCACGAGTGGCTGCTGCGGATGGTGGCGCACAGGATTGCCGATCCTCGTATCCTGCAGCTCATCGAGATGCGGCTGCGAGCTGGCGTTCGTGAGAGCGGCGAGAAGCAAGACACACGCCGCAAAGGGCAGGATCAGTCCGCTCCTTTCTAACATCTTCCTGCATTACCTCCTCGATCGCTGGGTCGACCACTGGAGCGGTCGCCATGCACGCGGTCGCGTTGTGACCGTGCGCTTTGCGCACGACTTCGTCATCGGCTTCGAGAGCAAGGCAGATGCCCAGGAAATGCTCTTGGCCCTCAATGCGCGACTGGCCGGCGCTCCATGCGGACAAAACCCGGTTGATCGAGTTTGGCGCGGTTCGCGGCCTCCCGCGTCAGCCGCGCAGCGAGCGGTGGCCGAGACCTTCGCCTTCCTGGGGTTCACTTACTTTGCGGGCGGACCCGAGATGGCCGGTTCATCGTGAAGCACAAGACCGAAGGGAAACGCCTGTGCTCTCGAGCAACATCACAAGTCTCGCGCGGCTCATGCGGGCGTCGCTCGTCGACAAACGTTGGTATAGGTTATGCAACCCGTTCTATATCCCCCGCTTACCTCTGTAGAGTTGAGCTGCCCGTCGGCTTGTCTGTAGTTTCAGCGTCGAAGCTGGACCGTCCGAAGGGTGGGGCGGCGCGAAATCCTAAGCTGAGTTGATAAGTGTGCTGCAAGGCATTGCTGCCATTGAGGCGTGGGACGAGGTTAAATGGAAATACGTCAGCCCACTTCCGCGTTGGAGGTCCATCAGCACATTGTGTGCTCCCTCCAGAAGCAAGACCCAGTGATCTTGGACATCGGCTGCTACGACGGAGCTGACTCTTTACATTGTCTGCGGCTTTGCCCAGAGGCTCAGCTCTACTGGTTCGAGCCGGCCCCCCCGGGGCGGTTGCTAGCTTAAGAGAAACATGGGACTCTACCCTGAGAAGGTGCCCCTAGCCACAGTCGCCGCGTTGATGACTGTTGCTGTAGCCTGGCTTACTGGCGAATTTCCGTCAGTCTCTTGAATGCGAGCATCGCGATGGCATTTACCGAGCTCTTCATCAAACGTCCGATATTGTCTATCGTCGTCAGTCTCCTGATCCTGCTGACCGGCATTGGTGCGGCCACCGTTTTGCGAATCCGGCAGTATCCTAAGCTGACCAACACGGTCGTCAATATCACAACCTCTTATCCTGGCGCCTCCGCCGACATGATCCAGGGGTTCATCACCACGCCCCTTGAGCAAGCGCTCGCTTCGGCCGAAGGCGTTGATTACATTACGTCCTCCTCGGTGCTCGGTGCCTCGACGATCCAGGTCTATATCAAGCTCAATTTCGAGCCCAACGAGGCGCTCACTGAAGTGCTCTCCAAGGTCAACTCGGTCAAATATTTAATCCCTAAGGAATCGAACGATCCGGTCGTCACCAAATCTGCCGGTCAGACCACAGCTGTCATGTATATCGCCTTCTCCAGCGAAGAACTGACGGCCAGCGCGATCTCCGACTATCTCTCGCGCGTGGTGCAACCGATTATGTCAACTGTAGACGGCGTCGCAGCGGCAGACATCCTCGGCGGCCAGAGTTTTGCGATGCGGTTATGGCTCGATCCGGCGAGAATGGCGGGCCACGGCGTGTCGCCAGCTGATGTTTCGGCTGCAATCGCGGCCAACAACTTCCAGGCTGCGGCCGGCCAGACTAAGGGCTATTTCACTCTCTCCGACGTCACGGTAAACACTGATCTGCGGAGTGTTGATGAATTCAAGCGCATGATCGTCAAAGCCAATGACGGCGGCTTTGTGCGCATGGAGGACATCGCGACAGTCGAGCTTGCGGCGCAGAGCACAAACGCCAGCGTCGCGATGAACGGCGAACACGCTATCTTCGTCGCCGTGCAGGCGAGCCCAGAAGGTAATCCACTGAACATAGCGCGAGGCGTTCGGGCACTGCTTCCAGAAATGAAGCGCAGCCTGCCGCCATCGCTGAAGATGGAAGTGGCCTACGACTCCACCAAGTTCATCCAATCATCGATAGACGAGGTGGAGAAGACGCTCCTTGAGGCGGTCGCGATCGTGGTGTTGGTGATCTTCCTGTTCCTGGCCTCCTTACGGTCTGTCATCATTCCGGTCGTCACCATTCCGCTGTCCATTATTGGCGTCTGCAGTATGATGCTGGCGCTGGGGTTCTCATTCAATCTGCTGACCCTCCTTGCGATGGTGCTTGCGATCGGCCTTGTGGTTGATGACGCAATTGTCGTGGTGGAGAACGTTCATCGCCATATGGAAGAAGGTGCGTCGCCCGCGCAGGCCGCTACGAACGGCGCGGGCGAGATCGTCGGCCCCGTCCTCTCCATGACGATTACGTTGGCCGCCGTGTACGCGCCCATCGGCTTTCTCGGCGGCCTCACCGGCGCGCTGTTCCGCGAATTCGCGTTTACACTGGCGGGTTCGGTGATCGTGTCGGGCGTGATCGCGTTGACGCTGTCGCCCATGATGTGCGCGGTCTTCCTGAAGAGCGCTGAAGAGGGGCGGTTTGCAAAGTTTGTGAATCGTGTGTTCAGCGCCATGACGCGCTGGTACGGCCGCAAGCTCGACCGCTCGCTCGACTATCGCCCGATTACCGGGCTGTTTGCGCTGACCATGCTGGGCCTCGTCGCCTTTCTGTATATGCACACTTCCAAGGAACTCGCACCCGAGGAGGATCAGGGCATCGTATTCGCACTGACAAAAGCGCCGAAATACGCCAATATTGATTACCTGGATTATTACGGCGCCAAGCTCGACAAGGCACTCCAGAAGTTTCCCGAGACGGATTTTCGCTTCGTGCTCAACGGCATCAGCGGTCCGCAGGGCGGCATGGCCGGGATGTTGCTTAAGCCTTGGGCCGAGCGCAAGCGCTCATCGATCGCGCTGAAATCGCTGGTCCAGGCCGAGCTGTCCAAACTGGAAGGCATCAACGCATTTGCCTTTAGCTTGCCGCCGCTTCCGGGCGGTTCGGGCGGCTTACCAGTGCAGATGGTGATCAAGTCGACGCTCGGTTTCCAGTACATCTACGAGCAGATGTCGGAGCTGAAGGATGCCGCGCGCAAGAGCGGTCTGTTCATGGTCAGCGACTCTGACCTTGAGTTCAACCAGCCGGGGGTGCGAATCAAGGTCGATCGATCCAAGGCGAGCGACCTTGGCATCACCATGCAGAACGTCGGTAGCGCGCTCGCGACCCTCCTTGGCGGAAACTACGTCAATCGCTTCAACCTGCAGGGCCGCTCCTACGAAGTGATCCCGCAGGTGCCGCGCGAGAAACGCCTGACGCCGGAATCACTTGGGAGCTATTATGTCAAGACAGCGGCGGGCTCGATGCTGCCGCTATCGACCGTGGTCTCCATCGAGACTGCGACCAATCCGAACGCACTCACCCACTACAACCAGCTCAACTCCGCGACCTTCCAAGCCGTACCGATGCCCGGCGTCACGATCGGTCAGGCTGTGGACTTCCTCGACGTCGAGGCAATGAAACTGCCCGCAGAGTTCAGTCACGACTTCCTCGGGGACGCCCGTCAATATGTGCAGGAGGGTAACAAACTAGTCATCACCTTTGCGTTTGCACTCATCGTCATTTTCTTGGTGCTTGCGGCGCAGTTCGAAAGTCTGCGCGATCCCCTCATCATCATGTTCAGCGTTCCCATGGCAATCGCCGGCGCCTTAATCCCGCTATTCTTTGGCTTGGCGACGATGAACATCTACACCCAAATCGGACTGTTGACATTGGCTGGGCTGATATCCAAGCACGGTATTCTGATGGTCCAGTTCGCCAATCAGCTGCAGCTCAAGGAGAGACTCGATTCCCGCTCGGCCATCGAGATGGCGGCGCGCGTCCGCCTCCGCCCAATCTTGATGACCACCGCGGCGATGGTCACGGGCCTCTTACCTTTGTTGACCGCAACTGGTGCTGGCGCCGCGAGCCGCTTCTCGATCGGGCTCGTGGTCGTCGCGGGCATGTCCATCGGCACGCTGTTCACGCTTTTCGTGCTGCCGGCGCTCTATGTCGCGATCGCGTCGGATCACCGCGCCGACGCGAGTTCCGATCACGTCCAGAACGCCGCCGAGCTCGCCTTCATCCGAGCATCCGATGCCCACCTGGCCAAGCGATGATCCTAACGATCAACTCGGGTTTGCTCGATCGCGCCGTTAGCGTAGCGGCGCTGCTCGCCGACCGCGGTAACTTGATCGCACTGGGTGCCTGCAGTTCATGGCGGCGGACAGGAAGGATGATCCGCGGCTGCTGCGCTTCGTCTCGATCTACTGCTTGCCCGAGGTGAAGGACTACATCGCGACCAAATACGGCCGCTTCATTGTGCAGATGTGGTGAGCGACGGATGCCTGGGAGGGTTTCACGGTCCCTTGCGCGTCCGGAGCTTCAAGCCGGTGGTGCGAAGCTTGGGGGGAATCATGTGTTCGGCGAAGAGCGCGTCGCGGATCCGTTTCTGCTCCGACAGGCGGATGCTGTTGTTACCTGACCGAGCAGGCCACCGCCACGTGATTTGCCGGACATCACGGCAGCATAACTCGCAGGATTGATGTCGCCCGGGACAGGGACAGAATCCATGTTCCCCGAATGGGTGGCGTACCCATTTTTCAATTGGTTCTTGGTGGAGAATTATTCACTTCCTGACCGCGCTGCAATTGCTGTCTGAAAAGAGACCGCTGATTTGCTGCAGGCTTAGATAGTTGCCAAGAAATTCAATCCCCGCCAATTTTGGGCGCGAAACGAGCCGGCCAAGACGCGATAGTCCGGCGATTACTCGAGCGCGGCCGCCATTTCGGCTAAGGTTTGGGGATCGGAGGCTCCCGGGATGAACCCGCGGTCGGTGCGGGCCTGACTGCACTCTATCGGATGCGGCGGGGCGAGGCATCGGTTCCTGTGGACAGCTGTTCGCCCGGTTTACGTCCGCAGCTATTGGTTGGGTGGAAATAACCAGTCGGCCAAGGGATGCATCCGTGACCAGTCAGCGCGGACGCTCGAGTCCGGCACCTCGCCAGCTTCAATTGAGGCTTCGCCCCTCGAAGTGTCGAGCGGGGGGTATTGACGGCGATGTCTATGGCACGCTCGCGCACATGCGGGCTTGCGCGATCTTGCATCAACCCGTGCTCCTCGCATTGGCGGCTAGCGCCGACCTGCTGCAGCACCAAGTCGCCCAGCCGCAGCGTCCGGAATGGCGGGTCGTCTCGCCGGTACAATCAGCATCGAATTCGCTCCTGAGGACGAATCCCTCAGATCGTTCCGCGGTTAGCACAACGCGGGATTCCGAATCGTTTGGCCGGAAGCTTTTCGAATGCGGTCACGTGATGGGTGTCCGCATAGCCAAACCGGGCGCTCCGGTCGGATCCAAGGGCTCTTCTGTGAGCGCGGAAATCTGGCCGCGGGCGTGGCGGATGAAGAGCCGAATCGCAGATCGAGCAAGTCCGCTTCTGAGCCGAAGAACGACAGGCGCGCCGCATCGACACACTCCTAAATCAGCGCTGAATTCAGCGATCGGGCCCGTCATATTCCGCCCAACTATCCGTCGTCTCGTACACCCTCACGCTCGAGAGTTGGGCGAGGCGCGGTTTCGCGTGCTCCCAGATCCAGATGGCGATATTTTCCGCCGTCGGATTTTCCAGTCCCGGGACGTCGTTCAGGCAATGGTGATCGAGCTTTTTTATAAGGCCAAACGCTTCCTCCATGTTGAAGAAATCCATTACGAATCCGGTGTGCGGATCGACGGCCCCGTTCAGCACGACCTCGACGCGATAGGAATGACCATGCACCCGATGACAGCGATGTGTCTGCGGGACGTTTGGAAGTCGGTGCGCTGCCTCGAACTTAAATGCTTGGGATATCTTCATGTGATGCCGAGTGTTTGTGGGACTGCACGCTGAGCCGCCATTTCGGCTGAGCCAGGCAGTACGAGATAGCCCGCCGCTCGACGGCGTCAGGGCGGTCTTTCGATCGAAGCAGAAATTGTTCAAGCCACGCTCATCGAACCGGTCTGGCAGGCTGCCGGTTGCGGCCACACGAATTTTCAGTTCGTGTCCGCGAGTGACGGCCAGCGCGGCGCGATTTACTGACGCAAATCCAGTCACTACGCTGGCCGGGGCCGGCAGCCTGCCGTTCGTCTCGATCGCGCTGAGGAACCCGATATCGTGTAAAGATTGCAGGACATCATCGAACCACCACAGTGGTTCTGAGCACGTTCATTGCTTGTGCCATGCAGATGATGGAGCGTCTACTACAAGATCCGGTAGATGCCAAAACCAACTTGAGGCTCTAGGGTCTGGCCGCGTTTCCCCGCCGATCATCATCCCGAGAAGTGAACGCAACCGGCACGATGCTCAACCAAAGGGCGGAACGGCACAATATGACTAGCAGAACCTGGGGGCTACCCTCGAACACCTCAGTCAGTATTCGCTACAACTGACGGGAGGCGTATGCCCAGGCAAAAATCAGCTTTGAAAACGTCAACCTATCCAGCCGATCACGGCGTGCCAGAGCAGATCCAGAGAGGATTGCGCTGAGTACGCCATCGTCGAATTTGGAAAAGTTCACTCGCCCGTGAATGGACCGAATACAGAATTCGCCCTCGACAGCAAGCGCAATGTGATGCCAAAGAAAAAACAGCACGTCGATCTATCGGACCAGAATCTCTTGAGTCTTATCCTGCGGCTCGCCATTCCGTCTGTTGTTGGATTATCGATCCATGCGCTGCAGCAGGTCGTCAACGCGATCATTGTTGGCGCCCTAGGCGCCCAGGCGATCGCAGCTGTTAGCATGACCTTGCCGATCGTGGTCCTGCTCGCCGCAGCCGGACAGGGAATCGGTGTTGGGGCAGCGTCGTTCATATCTCGTCATCTGGGCGCTCGTGAGTACCTAGAAGCGAGTCGAGGCGCAAGCACGGCACTCGCGCTCGCCGCTCCGATCGGTATCATAGTCACCCTCACTCTGCTTCCAAATCTGCCAGGGATATTTGCAACGCTCGGAGCAACCCCAACCATCATGCCCGTGGCGCTCGACTACGCGGGAACGGTTTTGTTGGGGTACACCCCGATGCTACTAAATACCGTCAGCGGGTTCATTGTAAGAGCCGAAGGCTATACACGATTTAGCATGTGGGTGATGATGACCGCGTTTATCCTGAACGCTGTGCTTGATCCCGTCTTCATATTTTCACTTGACCTTGGCGTGCGAGGCGCAGCCCTCGCAACGCTGGTGTCTCAGATCTCTGCTGTCGGACTGTATATCGCGTTTTTTACGAAGCTTGGCGGGACGGTTCTCGTCAGGATATCTCACATATCATTGCGAGCAGATCGCATCAGACAGATCGCGTTGGTAGGCGCGCCGGCGACAATGACGAGTATCTTATCTGCTCTTGCCGTTATGCTCTTGTACGGAGCTGCTGCGCCGTTCGGCGACGATTCCATCGCCGCGGTTGGAATAGCTGTGCGTATCTTGATGGTCGGCGCACTGCCTATCACCGGGTTCTGTATTGGCGCTCAAGCTATCCTGGGTTTCGGTTGGGGCGCACGCGACTATGCTCATATATTGAGGGCTGCGAAGTTCATGCTCTTCGTGACGATCGCATTCTCGGTGCTGTATTCTGCGGGCGTTGTGATTTTTGCGAGGCCTTTAGTGAGCCTATTTAGCGATAACGAGTACGTCACCGAAATTGCCGTCTCGACCTGCATCGTGTTCCATCTCTTCTTTGGACTGTTTGGGGTGCAGAGTTTCGTGACGGCAATGCTTCAGTCATTTGGGAGAGCGCGCCTCAGTGCAATTGTGTCCTTGGCCAGGCAGGGGTATCTCTTCATACCGGCCGTACTGTTATTCCCGCTGGTAGCGGGTTTTAACGGACTGTTAGCCAGTCAAGCGCTCGCAGAGCTTGGCGCCGGAATAATCGCTCTCATCGTCATGTTCAACCAGTTCGGCGAGCTCAGACGAGCGCTCCGGCACGGTCCTCAAGAGCGATCGGGATAGCGGGTTGAGCTGAGAACGGATATGATCGAGGCACAGATCATTGGGCGCTAGCCTCCTGGGAGGCTCGCCGTTAAAGCGTGATGGGACTAGCTTCGATGGCCTGAGTTTTTGAGGTAGTTGGCGCATTCTTCGGGTGTAAATGCATAAAGGAGTTCGCCGATGGCGGCGCAGACCGCATCGACGGTTCGTGCGGCTGCCTTGCGGAGCAGATGCTTGAGTTTGGCAAAGACTTGTTCGATGGGGTTCAGGTCGGGTGAGTATTTTGGCAGGAAGAAGAGCTTTGCTCCGGCGAAGCGGATGAGCTGGCGCACGGCTTTGCTTTTGTGGCTGCCGAGATTGTCCGGGACGACGATGTCGCCGGGCCGAAGGGTCGGCAGGAGAACCTTCTCCACATAGATCCGGAAGCTCACGCCGTGATTGGTCCCTCGATGAACCATGGCGCATCGATCCGGTCATGGCGCAGGGCCGCCAGAAAGGTAATGGTTTTCCAACCCATCTGGCCCCGAGCAACGCTGCCGGTCTCATCGACCCGCTTCATCCAGCCGATCGCCGTGCTGATCGCCACTCCAAACTGCTTGGCGGTCCGATTGCGCGCCCTAACGGCCAAATTAAGGGCGTCAGCTCTTACGGCATTGATATCGGCCAAAGGCTGGAAGTCGAAGCGCCCCAAGGCAGTGGCAATGTGGTCGGCCGTGAAGCGGGGGTGATCTCAATCGAGAGCTGACTGTCACACCAGTAACATGCGGTGTTTCCGAATTGGTGAGTGGAAATGCGAACCCCCTTTGCGCTTTGCTACTCTATGGCAAGCAGCTAAATGCAATGGCGCCAATACAAAAGGTGATGCTAACTTTTGCTACAAACCAGGTAAACACTGGCACGGTCATCAACAAGGCCTACAGCCAGAGCATCTTGATTGACCTTACCTTATACTCAAACCGAATGTCGCATACGACATAAACAACGTCTGGGAGTGGGGAAACTTCAGCTGGGCCCAGTCGATACGACGGATGAGATTCTGACGCGCGCAGCTGCCTCTCGGCATCGGATGGATTTCGCGTGCCTCAGTGCCGTCTTGAATACGGCAGCGAACGAACGAAAAAATGTTGGGCCAGTGTTCGAACCTGCGGGACTCGATCACGCCTCGTGAATGTATCATCAGGTGAATCAGGCCGTAACCAGCTATCGGAGAACTTGCACATCTTGATCGGGCTACCGGCCGAACAGGATGTGAAGATTGGCGGAGGCCAGGACGGCCCCACGCGAATGGTTAGAATACGTTATCGACGATGTCTTACGTGTTTGCTGACTTTGCCGATCACTGCCCCTGGCACTACGGCCAGGCGCGTCCGTATAAGCACGACTTGAAGAGAGGCCGGAGCACTGACCTATGGACAAGCGGCCTCTCGATCGCGGCGCATCGTCTCATCCGCCGCATCGGGTTGGAGACAGGGCGATGGCGAGTTGGCTGTGGCATGACCTTCGTAGGTTGATCCTCTGGCGTTGTGCATCGACTCGCGGCATGCTCGTGAGCCCTTCGCGTACAAGGGCAAGTGCAGAATCGCGGCTCATGCGGCATTCTCGCGATAACGGGTGCTCTCGTGCAGCATCTGCAAAACCGCGCTACGGTTCAGAAGTCCGCGGTCGATCGCGATTTCGATGAAGGGCCGCATTTGCTCAGCGGCTGTAAGCACAAGTGTCGATACCTGTTCATAACCAAGGCGCGGTACGAACACGGTCGCAAGAGCCGAAGATTGCATCAAGTTGCTGAGCGACCGTTCCCGGTCTGCCCGGATCCCCGAGATGCATTGGTCGGCAAATATTCTGGCCGATCGCGTCAAAAGCTCGATCGAATCGAAGAGGCGCGAGGCGATGACTGGCTCGAAGTGATTGATTTCGAGTTGGCCGCTCAACGCTGAGAGAGATACTGCGGCGTCGTTGCCCACGATAGCGAACGCAACTTGCTGGATCATCATCGGCAGGACTGGATTGAGTTTACCTGGCATGATCGAAGAACCGGGCTGGAGAGCGGGCAACCGCAATTCGCCAAGCCCCGTATTTGGCCCAGAGGAAAGGATGATCAGGTCAGAGGCGATTTTCGCCATTACCTCTGCTGCGATGCGGATTTCCGACGACACGCGTGCGAAGGCGTCGGCGTTCTGCATGGCATCGAACATGTCGTCGCCTGGGCGTACCGCGTGGCCCAAGATTGCCGCAAGATGTCCATAAACGGCACGGCGATAGCCCGGCACTGCTCCGAGCCCGGTGCCAATCGCAGTGCCTCCGAGGGGAAGCACCATCAATTCCTGGCGCGCCACGGACAGCTTCAAGGAGAGCCGCTTGATCGCTGATGCGTAACCGCCGAACGCCTGACCGAGCGTCATCGGCTGGGCGGCCTGCATGCATGTGCGGCCGACGCGCAATACGTCAGCGAATACAATGGCCCGCTCCGAAAGAGCGGCCGCCACCTGGTCCAGCGCACCCACCAGATCGCCGGACTTTTCGTGCGCCGCCAACTTGAGCGCCGAGGGCAGCACATCGTTCGTCGACTGGCATAGGTTCACGTGATCATTTGGATGGATCACGTCGTACCGACCGGGCTTTTCACCGACAATTTGCAGGGCCCGGTTCGCCAGAACCTCGTTCATGTTCATGTTGATCGATGTACCGCCGGAGCCTTCGAGCAAACCGATGATAAACTGCCCATCGTGTTTACCAGCAATGACCTCGTCCGCAGCTGCGATTAGTGCTCCTGCTACTTTGGCGTCGAGGGCTCCGAGCTCACGGTTCGCCGCCGCGGCAGCGCGCTTGATGCGCGCTAGTGCCCGAAGAAGTGCCGGCTGATCACCGAGCTTCTGGAGTGAGATGTCGAAGTTCTCGCTCCCACGCAGGGAGGCCAAGCCGTACAGGGCGCGCAGCGGCAGCTCGCGCGTTCCTAGACTGTCTATTTCGGTGCGAGTCGCTGACATCTCTGATCCCGGGTTCGGACGTTACGCAAACAACTCTCTCCGAAGACGGGTGAGAGTTAAAGCTAAGATCGGAGATGTTATGAAGGCTAATAAGTATGATTAATTAGGGTTATACTGTTCGTCGAGAGTCCGGGTGGAGCCACCCGCAACGCACCGGCAGGCGGCGTCCTCGTGAGCGAGCGGATCCAACACGATGCTGCCGACGGAACGAGCCATCCAGGGAATTTGAGCCGCGATCTGGGGCAAGGTCCAGTTCCGCAGGAGCACACAAGTATCATCCGCTATTCGCGCAGCCAACGTGCCTAATCCGCCTTGCTTAGTCACCAACGCGATCGTGCGCGAGAGGCCGGTCGCCGGCAATGGCATGACTTCGAGCGCCGGTCGATGGACGGCAGCCTGCAATATGCACAGGGGTGTTGTAATCGCCACGCCCATGCCATTGGCGACCATCGAGAGCAGCGAGTCCGACGTGTCGAACGACATCGTCTGCGGATGCTCTATCCTTAGACGCCGGAGATGACGTTCAATTTGCGTTCCCATGTGCGAACGCGCGGTGTAGCGGATAAGTCGGTGCTCGAGTAGTAGGTCGTCCAGTGGACGATCGCGAAGAGTATCCGCCCAGGCAATCGGTGCTACCAGGAGGAATGGCTCGCGCAATAGGGGTAAGCGGGTAACTTCGTCAACGCCCTCCATTGGATCCGATGTGACAGCTGCATCGATCTCGTTGCGCATCAATGCCTCGGCGTGCGCGGGTACCAGCCCCGAATACGCGCTCACGCGAAGCGCGATTGAACCCGCCATGAGGCTGCGGACCAACAGTGGTCCCACTGTGGACGCGAACGTGTCGATCATCCCGAGCCGAAGGTCCTCGCGTTCGGGACGCGCTGCGGCGGCCCGCATTTCCTCGACAGCTCGTCCGACGCGCAGGGTTATCTCGCGCATGTGGGTGAGCAGAGCTTGCCCCGCCTCCGTGGGCCCAAGGGGACGACGATCGCGACGGACGAGGGATGCGCCAATATGCGCCTCCGCGCGCTTCATCGCTTGTGAAACGGCCGATTGAGTGATGCCAAGTCTGAGGCCGGCCGCGCTCATGCTGCCCTCTTCGATGACGACGGCCGCGACTTCCAGTACACGCAAATCAGGCAAACTAAACATAGGAAGCCTACGCTAATGGATTTTTATCGGGTGTGCCACTAGTCCGTTTTCTCAGTTGCGGCGAGTCAATCTACTCGACAGGTTGGCGCACCGGAAACTCGCGCTTACTGCGCAAACAGCCGATTCCAAAGCCGCAGCGGTGGAACTGTTCGATGACACTTCATTTATCGACATTTCCAACCGCTCCAATTTCGGCGCAGAGTTCGATCCGGTGTGTCTGGAGAGTCCGCGCCAAATGACAACATTTCCGGGTGGCGGATCGGCGGCCCTGGCCAGGTCGCCACCCAATTGTGCAAGTTCGGTCAAGTAGAATGCGGGGTTCCAAGGCGACCTCGTCGAATGCCGACGTCCTTGATGAGTTCATCGGGCAATACGATCTCGGTGTCCGTGGAGGCGATCTTCGGTGATGCGTCCGGGCCGTACGATTGAGCATGATGAGCCAGAGGACGCGCCAGCTGAGAGGGCAGACGACCGCCATCAAACTAGCGAGCCGCTCTGCGGTCCGCAGTTTTGAGTCCTCCGCCCTGCAGCCCGATTTTAGGAGCTCCTGGAACAGCTCGATTTTCGTGCACGCACCTATTGGATCATGGACGTAGCCGCGCCTCTCTCTTGTCAACGATGAGTGCGCCGCCTTTGTCCACGAGGTCAGAAGTTGACGCGATGGCCGCCGCGCATGAGCTCCCTCTTGAGCCTGTGGTTTTGGCCGACGCGGGCATCGATGTGTAAGTGCCTGCGAGTTCGCGGATATGGGTATCCGCAGGACACGTCCGACCACCGGCCGATGATCCAATGCGACGGCCATCCCGAAAGGAGTGAAGCCACCTGCCACAATGCGCTCAAGAGCGTAAACTTGATCTAGAGGCCGCGCCGATCTTGCGTCTCGTCTTCGGCACCATCATGCGAGTTCATTGACAGTAAGCCCAGTTCTAGACCATGGCTTTGAGATCCCAGTGGGTCTAAGGACGCAATTGATCGAAGTCGCTGGTTGGAGTGCCATTGTGATGCTGGTGAGCGCTCAATCAGGAAAGCACGCAAGTAGACGTCATCAGCTTGCTCTTCCGCGCAGGAAGGCGATGATGGCTCAGCTGCTCGGCAGCGCCTCGGAAGAGCCAGCAAAGAGCGCCTTCGGTTGAGCGCGATAGGACCGATCATCGAGAAGCGCGTCACACGCCAGCGTGAGGACGCTCACGGGATGAAGAAGGCGAGCTTGCCCGTCTGTCGGGTAGCGTCAATTATGATGCTAGAATGCGGGGTAATCTCAGGACACAGACATTGTTGTGTGGAAAGAATGCAAAAGTGTCCCGCAGTGCGGTAGACCGCTCGACCGAATGCTCCTCGCAATGCCGCAACGGCGCAATCGCCCGAGATGTTCGCGTACATCGCCAGAAACTTCGATGCCGAGTTCCTCAACGAGTTCTCGGGCAAGGCCTGGCGTGGTGTTTCACCCCCTTCGACCGGTCCGCCGGGCTGCACGAACATTTTGGTCCAACGCTCGCGCACCAGCGGAAGGTTTCGTGCGACATTCGCGGTAGGGCACGCGGCGATCCGCGCCGTGCGCACGGCTGCGGCGTTATCCATCAAGCAACGCCCCCTTTTTTAGATCACCCTCTGGGGCCGCTTGCGGGAGAACTATCAGCAGAGGGATGATGACGACCATACCAGCTGCCAGCATCACTCCTGATGGGCCGGCTACAGTCAACACCTGGGCGCCAAGGACGGCTCCGAAGCCGATGGCCGAATTGATGACCGCCGAGTGCATCGCGGCAGCAGTCATCACTGTCGAACCGGCGGCGCGCAGGATCCAGGTCTGGAGTCCCGCGAACAGCGCCGCGACGGCCGCGCCCCAGATGACCAGCAAGACAAGGACCCGGCCTGTCCCCAACTGGGGACCAAACCATCCAAGGCCAACGAGCGCCAGACACAGAGCAAGCAGCCCCGCAGTGATGATGGGTTTCATGAAGCGGTCGATGAGGACGCCCGCCAAGATGTTCCCCAGGAATCCTGCTCCGCCAAAGCCGAACAACAGCGCGCCAATCATGACTTGGGCAACATTTGGAATCTCGTTGAGGAATGGTTCTATAAATGTGTACGCCCCGAAATGCGCCGCCGCCATGAATGTCGTTACGGCATAGATCCCCAACAGGTCATGCCTGCGGCAGACTGATCCAAGCTCTCTCCATCCCGCTGGCGTCCCGGCCTGCATTTTCGGAAGAACTGCCACCATCAGGGCTGAGGTGATCAGTCCGATGGCGCCAATCAATCTGAACGCTGCACGCCATCCGCTCACCTGACCGACGAAGTTCGCGAGCGGCACGCCAACAACGGTCGCCATCGAGATCCCGCCGAATACGATTGCCGTCGCAACACCCATACTGCGGGACGGCGCAATCTTAGACGCAACCACAGCCGCCATGGCCCAATAGAAACCGTGAACGACAGCGCCCACCGTGCGTGCCAGCAACAACCCTTCGAAAGTGTGAGACATCGTCGCCGCAAACGTTGTTGCGGAAAGGATAATAGTTAAGGCGATGACTAGCGGCTTGCGAGGAAACTTCTGAAGCAGAACGGGCGACAACAGAGCGCTGGCAGCACCGATCCAGGCATAGAGGGCCACCGTGAGCCCGACCGCTGCCTGATCTCGTCCGAGGTCGCGAGCAATCTGAGACAACAGCCCGATAGGTGCTATCTCTGCCAAGACGATGTGAAACGAGGCGATGCCTAGCACGATGACGGCGAGCCAGATGCGGAGCGAAGATTCTGTGCCGTCACTCGTCATTATTAAACATCACTGTACGAAGGATCCGCCCGTTTCATTTGTCGATGATCAGCCGCTGCTTGTACGCATTTTTCATCCATGGACGTGGCGCCGCATGGCATGGGCGTCTCTCCGAATGTTGATCGACCTGCATCGGTGGTATCCGATCGTTACGGTTGCATGGGTCGTTCTCTCCATCAACTGCGAGAGTTGATAGTTGACACACGACAAACGGCACTCGGTGTCCTCCGACTGGCGTCCTGAGTGGGACTGTCGTTCCGGCCGGCATCGTGAAGGAGGGCCTGACCTTACTCGAAGAGCTGCGTCGCTCGCCACCAGGCGCTGCGCTTCGCCAACCGCGCCAAACGAACGGTGCAATAGAATCGTGATGCCTTTCATGCGCACGGACGGCCTGCAGATTGCTGAGCTGCCAACACCGAGGAGGAGGTCTCACTCACAATGTCCCGGCACTGCTTCGGCAGCTTTAGCAGGGCGCTCGCGGATCATGATCTCCGGGGAGCCGCCATTGCCTCGGTGCGTACGCGCGCCCTGGGTGTCAATCGGCCCTTTAATCGCGGTTTGTTGTCAAGCTTACATTTCTGAACTCGCCCGCGGCACGGTGGTAGTGCTCGCGCCGTCGGAGCTGGTCCGGATTGCGGAGACGGCGCGGGCCGGCTGATACGTGCATTGGATCGCCGGGGCTGGTTGAGGTCTTCGCTCGGATCATGGTCCTTTCCGAGGTCGCGCAGCGCCTCATGATGATGTCGGGGTCGGGCGCCTCAACGTTTGCAGCGGAGTGCGAACGAGCCGCCACCACCTGATTGACCGAGGTCGCCACAACACCCTCCCAGCGGGACATCGCCAGCCCGGCAGACCGGACCAGGAACTCTACAAGATCGGATCAGGCTTCCTTCCCCTGGCCCCAGTCGAACGATGTGCCGTAGACCCAGATACAGTGAAGAAGGATGGCGAGTTTGCGCGCGATGGCGACCTTTGCCTTTCGCATGCCAATCCGCTTAGCGAGCTTCATGCCCCAGGCCTTAAGAGAGGACCATTTCTTCGTTCGATGAAGCAGGACGATCGCCGCCTCGTACAGGTAGGTTGGGAGAAGACGGTCGCCCCATCGTGATATTTTGCCCGGTTTCGCCAGAGTGGTTGCGTCGAGGCGTAAGACCCAGATAGGCGCCGACGCTTGATGCCGATCGGAAGTGCGATGTTTCAAGGTGCCGTCGCATGCGCTGTTAAATTAGGAGGACGGATCGAGCTTTAGCATTGATGCTAGCAGCCGCTCCGGCTTTGAATCCTCAAGTGGGCTTCAACGCGCGATGCCAACGGGCCGTATGTTGGTCCGTGCGAAGTCCTAATGATGGACGGAAGCGTTCCGCGGTTAATAGATTAGGCTACGAGGGGCGCGGATCGGTGGTGGACGCCCGAAATGTCCCGGCTCAGCAAAATCCCCTTGGAATTCCGATAGGTGAGTTCGGCATTGCCTTCGTGCATCTCAAAGTTCGATTGTCAGTTCTAGCCGGTTCGCTGCGCCAAGAGGATTGCCAACCTCAGGACGAGAGGCTCTAGGGCGGAGAGCGATCCCATAATGGCGTGGCGACCGGACGAGCACTCAACCAAAGATGGCCCCGCCCAATTAAGGTAAATTCAATCCAGCCCTGCCCCGACAATTATTGATGTAAAGGTAAACGATCATCGCCGCTGCGTGACGAGCTATCATTTCTCGGCGAGGATCATCCAGCACTTGAAGGGCGGCTACGCGGTTGCAGCTTCAGCGTACGCGCCAGCCGTGTGGCGGAGCCAAGAGCGCGGCGAGCGCATGCACAAACGCGGCCGCAGGTGCGGCGTCGTGCTCCCCGAGATCCCCGAAGGCTCCTGATGGAGTGCGTTGACGAGCCTGCCCACAATCTACGAATTGCCTGGTTGTGAGCCCTCGAGGCTGGCGACCTTTACCGGATCCAACGTCCGGCGAAGGGAGCTCGCGCAGCAATAGCCTGATTTCGTAGCCCTCTCGAACCGCTCGAGAGTCCTTGCTTAGCTTTCCCATCCCTTCGTTGGTCCACACTGTTGAACTCGCGTCGCAGCACGGTATCGGGTTTGATCAGCGCCCGCGCCATCACCTCCAGTCCAGGATGATGGGCGAGGATGACCTTCCGACCAATAAGCCGCTCGCGAGCGCGCTTCAAATCGCGCTATGACGAGCGGGCGGACCGACTGTTACCCGTCTACCAAACGGGACAAAGAGGCGACGCGCTAGCGAGCATCGCTATCTACGTTCTCTTGTATTCGGACCCGCGAAACGTCGAAAATTGGCGAGAAATGAAACGACCCCAGTGCTTAAAGCGGCTGGGGTCGTTCCGAGGTAAGCGCCAGACATGGGCGGGGGGGCTGAGGCCAGACGCCTACGACATGAAATCAGAAACGCAGATTTTCCGCACCGCTTTTAGCACGCCTCGGGTCGACTTTAAGCTCGTAAGAGACTGCCTGCCCTTCCCGCAGGTCAGAGAGGCCAGCGCGCTCCAGGGCGCTTATGTGTACAAAGACATCTTGGCCGCTCCCATCCGGCTGAATGAAGCCGAAACCCTTCGTCGCGTTAAACCATTTCACAACACCCCTCGCCACTCCCGTCTCCCATTTGAGCAATACTGTAGAGTAGTTCTGGTCGGACCATTCGGGCGGCACCGATTCGCGCATTGACGCACAATCTCCGCTGCTTCGGCGTCAGCGTAGTTCGCTTGAGGAGTTCGAGTATGGCGAGCCTGGGCGATCATGCTTTCATGCCAGAGGCCAGGCACAGCCGACGGGTCTGACCCAGGTCGCATCGTTCTGATCTTCCATCCTGTTGCGTCACTTGGGTGACGAAGGTCACGTGGGTGGGGTCTCCTAGCAGGGAAGCCGCGAATTTCATCGGCCCAAATGGCTCATCGGCCACTATTTTGCGGACAAGCAGCGGCCTCGCAACTACCAAAAGGGGTAGCTGGACGAGCGTGCCGCACCAAATTAGCATGCTCCCATGACTGTTCGGAGAACATGGAAGATGAACTGGAAGAAGGAACTGGAGGCGCTGGTTCAACAATCCGCGGCACTCGTAGAACGCGCACGGAGCGTAGCGCCTATTCCAAAGCTGATAGCACCCATCGCGCCAATCGCAAAAGCTTCCCCACCCGATTCTCCCCCGCGGTTGAGCTGGGACACCTCCGAGCGAGAGCACATCAGCAAACGAGTTGCGAATTTCAGAGCGCATCAAGAGCGCGTGCGCCGCGAGCGCGACGAATATTTTTCCCGCACGATGCAACGGACACGGGATCTCGCGAGAGGCCACGGCTCCGACGAACAGATGTAGGCCGTCGGACAGTCGCGCAACTTTGCTAACAATCCGCCACGCGCCAGAAGAGTCGACTGCGGCCGACCACCGGCTGGGAACGGCGAGTAGCCGTGAGAGTCGTACGAGTCTCCAAGAGACGCCCGTCACAGCCCATCTGAGGATTGTCGCGCGCTGAGGATTGCCGCGTGGTGTCCTCACGCCATAGGTTGCCCTCGTACTGGATGCGCTGGGGGGCAACCACGCGATCGTCGTAGTGGCGCCGCCGACGCCAACACGAATCTGGCGCATGGATTTTGCACCGCCGAGGAAGGCGTGGGTGTTGACCCTGCCCCTCGGGCTTAATCCAGTTTGAAGTTCGTTCTGGCCGAAGACGAGGACCAGAGCATGCAGCACGTTCGAGATCGGAAGGCCCGATCTGCTGGCTCGGCGCGTGAGGCAGAGACACGAGATGTGCGCATCGGGGAAGAGTTGAGATCAGACGCGCTTCACTGGAGATCGCGATAGGCATTTTGCTGCATGGGACCGTTGTTGTCGCGCAGTGTGAAAGCACGGAGTCGAAATCGTCCGCCATGATCGAGACGCTGGGAGCGAAATGACGAATGATGATCGTCGTGCACGGCATGACTTGGCTCACGATGTGTCGCATCGGAACGGTGATGTTCGAGGGCTGGAGCGTCTGAAGCTGTGTCGAAAGCGCTCAATGATGCGCATGACGCCACCACAATCCGGACAGGCAGGAACTTCGGCCCAGGTTTGAGCTTCCGAATCCACAGGCGGCGGCTGGCTGTCGTTGGGGCTGTCTCATGATCGAGAAGTTCGCGGCAAAGGGCGAGCTTGGCAGCGCGATTGGTTGGCCATGAAGCCGAAGTGGCGGATGCGATGGAAACCGTCGGGCAGCGTATGAAGCAGGAAGCGGCGAGTGAACTCGTCGGGCTTGAGCTTCATGATCTTTGTCGCGCCGTCCTGGCGGTAATCCTTCCATGTGAAGGCAACATGATCGTTGTCGGGTGCGACGAGCCGGCTGTTGGCGATCGCGACGCGATGGGTATAGCGGCCGAGATAGGCCAGCACCTGTGCGGGTCCGCCGAAGGGCCGCTTGGCGTAAGCAACCCAGTTGACGCGCTGCATGGCTTTGATGCGACCAGCGAAAGCGTCGAGTTCGGCAAGAGAAGCAAGATCGCCGAAGAAGCGCAAGGCGGCGGCGTTGAAGGCCCCGATCAGGCGTTTGAGAAAAAGCCAGCGAAAGAGCCGGGACAGCGGTTTGACAGCCAGGAAGAAGTTCGGTCGGCTGGCGATCCAGCGTGTTCCATCAGGTGACGGGCCGCCGCCCGGCACGACACAGTGAATGTGGGGATGATGCGTTAGCGCTCGTCCACAGGTGTGCAGGACCGCGACGCTGCCGATCTCCGCGCCGAGCCGGCGCGGATTGGCAGCAAGCGTCGGTGATCGCCTCGGCGGCGGCCTTAAACAGGATGGCATAGACGACCGCCTTGTTTTGGAAAGCAATCGCGGCGATCGGTGCAGGAAGCGTAAAGACGACGTGGAAGTAGGGAACCGGCAGCAGGTCGGCTTCTCGCGCGGCAAGGCACGCGGCTCGGGCTGGCCCCTGACACCTCGGACAATGCCGATTCCGGCAGGAATTACAGGCGATCCGCGTCATGCCGCAGTCATTGCGGCCTCGACGTGGCCGCCGAGCGCCTCGGTTCGGCACCCAACAATGGCGCTCATCACCCGCCGCTCGACGCGACCGTGATGACCGGCATGGTCACGACGATAGTCGTCGCCATGCCGGCGCAAGATATCGGCAATGTCGATGGTGGGTCGGTGCGGGCGGACGTCGGGGGGTCATAAGCCGGATCCCGGAGCCGTTGTCATGCCGGTGGCGTCACCTCCAGCGACAGGCGGTCGAGCGGGCTCTGGGGCGCCCGGATCGTATGGGTGGCGACCTGCGTGTAGCGCGCCGTCGACGACGGATTATTGTGGCCGAGCAGAACCTGGATGATCCGGATGTCGATTCCGTTCTCCAGAAGATGTGTCGCGAAGCTGTGGCGCAGCGTGTGCAGCGTGACGCGCTTGGTCAGGCCCGCAGCCTTCACCGCCGAGCGGCAGGCTGCGTGCAACACGGTCTGATCGATCGGATGATCTTCGTCACGACCAGGGAACAGATAAAGCCGCGGCCGGGCGAGCCGCCAGTAGGTGCGCAGGATGCCCAGCAACTGGGGCGACAGCATCACGTTGCGATCCTTCGCGCCCTTGCCGTGGCGCACCTGGATGACGCCGCGGGCGCTATCGATGTCTTCGATCCGCAGTCCCGCGACTTCGGAGGCCCTGAGTCCGGCCGCATAGGCCGTGGTGAGCGCGGCGCGGCTCTTCAGGCTGGACACGGCCTCGAGGAACTGAACCACTTCGTTGGCGCTGAGCACGACCGGCAGCTTGCGCGGTTCTCGCGCATAGGGAATACGCTCCGGGATGAGTGCCTCGCCGAGCGTGACGCCGTAGAAAAACCGGAGCGCACAGACGATCTGGTTCAGCGCCGGCCATGAGATGCCGGTCGAGACCAGATGCACCTGGAAGGCGCGGACGTCTTCCAGTTCCAACCGGTCAGGCGATCGGCCGAAATAGCGGCTGAACTTCGAAACCGCGCTGATGTAGGATCGCTGCGTCGCCGGCGACAGATTGCGGACTGTCATGTCCTCGATCATGCGGCGGCGAAGAGGGCTCAAATGGGCGATCTCAATACCCTGTCTTAGGGGGGCTCCAACACCCACATCCTCTCAGCCAGGAGGCGATCTACGCCACCTCGCCACGCACGCCGCGACAGCGGCTTCGTTCAATCCCAAATCGATTCGGTCTAACCCCATCCGGCTTTAGGTCGCACAATCCGCGAAACGTCCTAACCGCGCTTGCATCGATGTCGGCGCGCCGCAGCTTGGCCGTCAGGCCATGACGCTCCAGAACACGCGCACCAGCACACATCACACGAGCAGCGTAATAGCCTTGAAGAAGCCTCCCTCCTGATGTCCGTGTAGGGATGGGTGGCGTCGAGATCGAGGATGATCTGCAGGCCTCAACAATGCGAGAAATGCGCGCTACGCTCAGGAGAGGCCATTGCGGCACCCGCTGAGCTGTGCGTTATAAACAGAACGCTGCCATTGTAGCTCAGCGCTCACTTGCAGGCAGCAAACCAATCAGCGCTTTAGCCTCGGACTTCAGCACTTCAACGGCAGATTTCCGAGCATCTGCATCAAAGCGAGTGCGAATGGCGGAGACTGAGAGCGCGCCCCGCAATTTGCCATAGACATCGATTACGGGCACCGCTGCGGCCGCAACCTCAGGATCACGCTCGCCGATCGAGACGTAGAAGCCACGATCTCTGATCTTCTTTCCATCAGCTAATGCAAAATCGCGGTAAGCGGTAAGAACGCGGCCCGCAGCGCCGCGATCAATCGGCAATCGTTGTCCTTCTTCGAGGTGATGCCGGACGGAACGCGGAGAATTAACGCGATAAAGGCAAATGCGCTCGTCGCCCTCCGCGATGTAGAAGGATGCGGTCTCTCCGGTTGCTTCGACCAGACGATGGAGCGAGGGTCTGATCAGGTCACCGAGGTCCAGCCCACGCTGATAGAGCGCCCCAAGGCGCCATAGCTCCGGTCCGGGTCGAAATAGCCGGTCGGTCCCCCGCACCAGGAATCCGTCCGCTTCCAGGGATGCGGCAAGGCGAAGGATCGTGCTCTTGTAGAAGTCGGTCGCCTCGGCAATCTCGGTCAGCGTCAGGGCTGCGCGCTCAGCGCCGAAGGCCTTGAGGATCGCCAGGGCGCGCCCGACCGCATCAACCCCTGTCTTTGCCATTGATACAGTCCTCGTGTTCTGTCGTGCAGAACAGATATCCGGAATGGATAGAAAGTCCAGTATTCAATGCTCATCTGGGTTCTATGTTTCAGAATGCAATTGACTCCGGATGTAGCGCCAGTTACCTGTTTTGAGGCTTAGAACAGGTTCTGCGGAGCGAAACAATGGAAGGGCAGCCGGCACTTGCCGTCGATCTGCGCGACGTGATGATTCGCTTCGGCGACTTCACCGCCGTGAAAAGCATGAACCTCCAGGTCGGCGAAACCGAATTCGTTGCAGTGGTCGGGCCGACGGGCTGCGGAAAATCGACCATTCTCAATACTGTCACCGGACTGCTGAAGCCGGCCGCCGGCGAGGTTCGCATTTTCGGCAAATCGCTTAGGGGCCTGAACGGTCAGTCCGGCTACATGCTGCAACAGGAAGGGCTGCTGCCCTGGAAAACAGCCCAGGACAATGTCGGCCTCGGGCTGGTGTTTCAGGGAAGCTCGATCGCGAAAGCGCGCGAGCAGGCGCGGCCCTGGCTCGCCAAGGTTGGCTTGAAAGGGTTCGAGGAGCGCTATCCGCACCAATTGTCCGGCGGCCAGCGCAAGCGGGTCACCATGACGCAGACCCTGATCATGCAGCCGAAGATCGTCCTGATGGATGAGCCTTTCTCAGCGCTGGACGTTCACACCCGTCGCCTCATGCACCGTATCCTGCTCGACCTCTGGCAGGCGGACCGGCGCTCACTGGTTTTCATCACCCATGACCTCGATGAGGCGATCACGCTGGCGGACCGCGTCGTTGTGATGTCTGCCGGTCCCGCGAGCCGCATGGTTGGCGATGTCAGGATCACGCTGCCTCGTCCCCGCGACCTCTCGGCGCTACAGACCACCGACGAGTTCGTCGCGCTTTACCGTGAAATCTGGTCGCTGCTCGGCGCCGAAGTGGAGAAAAGCTATGCCACGCAGGGGTAAGGTCGCTCTCACGCAGTTCGCCATCGTGCTTGGGCTGATCCTGATCTGGGAATTGGGCGTGCGGGCCGGATTGATCGACCCGTTCTTCTTTCCGGCCCCGTCGACACTCATCGCAAGGATCGGAGAGTGGATGTCAACGGCCGACTTCTGGACCGATGTCAGCATAACACTGCTGGAGACGGTCCTGTCTTTCCTGGCTGGTATCGGGATCGGCACGGCGCTTGGTATCTGGTTGGGCTTAAGCCCGTTTGCGGCCGAGGTCCTTCAGCCCTTCATCAAGATGTTCAATGCGATCCCGCGCATCTTGCTGGGGCCCATTTTTGTCATCTGGTTCGGATTGGGCCTCACCTCCAAGGTCGCGCTGGGCGTGACGCTGGTTCTCTTCGTCGCTTTTTTCAACACCTTTCAGGGCGTTCGCGAGGTCAATCCGGTCGTGCTCGCGAATGCGCGCCTGCTACGTGCATCGAAGTCCTCCCTGCTGCGCCATGTCTACCTACCGTCCGCCACCACGTGGATCCTGTCGAGCCTGCGGGTGTCGGTCGGCATGGCTGTGATGGGAGCAGTGGTCGCCGAATATCTCGGTTCGTCCGCGGGATTGGGGCACCTGATTGCGCAGGCCGAGGGCGTCCTCGACGCGACCGGAGTGTTCGCAGGAATCATCGTCCTCTCCGCCTTCGTCGTTGCTCTCGATGCCATTGTCGACGGCGCGGAAAAACGGCTCCTGGTCTGGCGGCCCGCACCTGCCCACGAAGCCTGATTGTACCGCTCTCCCATTCTCATGGAGTTTCCCATGCACGCTTTTCCACGACTGATGCTGGTCATCGCGATAGCCGCATTCCCGGTCATCTCGACTTATGCCGCCGAGCCCGAGAAGACAAAATTGAAGATCGCAGTGGGGTCACAGATCCTCAACTATATGCCTCTCGAACTTGGCGTGAAGCTGGGCGCCTTCAAGGAAGAAGGGGTTGACGTGACCGTCGAGAACTTCCAGGCCGGTGGCTCGAAGGCTTTGCAGGCGTTGATCGGCGGCTCGGTGGACGGGACCGTCGGCTTTTATGATCACACCATTCAGATGCAGGCCCAAGGCAAGCAAATTTCCTGCGTGTTCCTGCTCAATGACATTCCCGGCGTGTTGCTCGGTGTCCGCGGCGACCTCGCTGACAAGGTCAAGACGGGTGCCGGTCTGAAGGGCCTGAAGCTCGGGATCACGGCGCCGGGGTCCTCGACCGATACCATGGCGCGCTACTACATCAAGAAATCGGGATTGGGCTCGCGCGATGTAAGCATCATCGCGGTTGGCAGTGGTGCACCCGGCATGGTGGCGCTCGAGGCCAAGAATATCGACGCGCTCGTCTATTTCGATCCGATTGCGACCCTTCTCGCGCGCAAGAAGAGTGCGACACCGCTGTTCGACGCGCGCACGGTCGAAGGCTCAAGGCAGGCCTTTGGCGGAATCTATCCGACCGCGTGCCTTTACCTTCAGCAGTCCTTCATCGACAAAAATCCGGAAACGGTCCAGCGCCTCGTCAACGCCTTGTTCAAAACTCATCGCTGGATCAACACGGTTTCGGCGGAGCAGCTCGTCGACGCGATGCCTCCTGCATACAAGACCGACAATCGCGAGGTGAACATCGAGATCATCAACGCGTCGAAAGCGCTGTTCTCGCCAACCGGTCAGATGGACATCGACGCGGCCAAGGTCCCGCTGGCTGTCCTAGGCGACTTTGATCCGAAGATCGCAGCCGCAAAGATCGACCTCATCAAGACCTTCACGAATCGATTCGCGGAACGTGCTGCGCAGCAACTGAAATAAGTTGCGTACTAAGCGCCCGCTATCGGATCACCTACAAGAAGGCTCTTCAGATGTCTCTGCCGCTAACCGGTATCCGCGTTCTCGACCTGTCAAACGTGTTGGCGGGTCCGTTCTGCGGTTACCATCTTGCGCGCCTTGGCGCGGAGGTCATTAAGGTGGAAAATCCGAACGGCGGCGACCTGGCGCGGCGCCTCGGCGCGGATTCGCAAAGAGCGGAGCGCCTGCAGGGACTCTCGTTTGTCGCCGTGAACGCCGGCAAGCAATCGATTGCACTGGACCTGAAATCGGAAGCGGGCCGCGAGGTGTTCTTGCGACTGGTCAAGGAAGCCGACGTGGTGCTCGAAAACTTCCGGCCGAAGGTGATGGAACGCCTTGGCCTCGGCTTTGATGTGCTTGTCAGGCTGAACCCGCGTCTGGTCTACTGCGCGATCTCTGGCTTTGGGCAGAGCGGTCCGTGGTCCGCCCGTCCGGCCTATGACCAGATCGTCCAGGGTCTCTCCGGAGCCATGAGCGTCACCGGCGATATAGCCTCGGCTCCCCTGCGCACGGGCTTTCCGATCTCGGACACGATTGCGGGACTGACTGCTGCGTTTGCCATCGCCGCGGCTCTGGTCGACCAGCGGCATAGGCAACGGGGTCGGTTCATCGACGTGTCCCTGCTCGAGGCCACCGTTGCGGCGATGGGATGGGTCGTCTCCAACCACCTGAACGCCGGGGTCGAGCCGCAGCCCATCGGCAACGAGAACTTTACCGCGGCTCCCTCCGGCACGTTTCGCACCGCAACGGGCCCGCTGAACATTTCCGCCAACGAGCAGAAGCAGTACCAAGCCCTATGCGACCTGATCGACCGACCGGACCTGAAGGCGGATCCACGCTTTGCTGGACGCGAGATGCGGAAGGTCAACCGCGCTGCGCTGAGCGCGGAGTTGAACAAGGCATTGAGTTGCAAGCCCGCTGAGGAATGGGAGGCCAAAATGAATCTGGCTGGTGTCCCTGCCGGCCGTGTGCTGACGGTCTCGCAAGTGTTGCAGCAGCCACAGGTCCTTGAGCGCGGATTCGTCGAGACTTTGGCGCCAGAACAAGACGGTGCGCAGCCGTTACGAATCACGCGGCCGGGGTTCCGGCTGGATGAGGAGTTTTCGCTGCCTTCACCACCTGCGACGCTCGGAGCAGACACTGAGCGATGGCTGCAGCGGCTCGGCTATTCGTATGCGGAGGTTGAGCAACTGGTCTCAAGCCGAGCCGTCGGGACGCCAAAGCAAGGAGAGGCTGATTTCCTGTCCGTCCGCGTAGCCACGGACGGACCGATATCATGACATCCGACGGCTTGCGTCGGTTGGCAATCGGCAGGTTGAAAGGACGGAACTGGAAATGAGCGAAGAAGAACTGAGACAGCAAGCGGCCAGTTGGTGGCGAACCTCCATTTGCGATATCGCGCCAGGTCGCATCGCCTATCGGGGTTATCCAATTGAAGATTTGATAGGCCGCGTTTCCTTTCCCGCCATGATCTGGCTGATGTTGCGTGGCAATCTGCCGACGCCAGCACAGGAGCAGCTGCTGCAAGCTGCGCTGGTTGGATCCGTTGACCACGGTCCGCACGCGCCCTCCATTGCAATTGCCCAAATGGCGGTGAGCTGCGGCCTGCCCCTGAATGGCGCAATGGCCTCGGCAATCAACACGCTCGATGACGTGCATGGCGGAGCAGGGGAGCAGGCTATCGAACTCTACGAGGATGTGCTGCGACGGCGCCAAGGGCGAGAGATCGAGCAGGCCGCTGGCGCTGCAATCGACCATTTCACCGCAACCCGCAGCAAATATCTGCCGGGCTTCGGCCACCGGTTTCATCCAGTCGACCCGCGCGCGGCCCCGCTATTGGCGCTGGTGGATGCCGCAGCTGACGAGGGCAGTGTCGGCGGCGATTATGCCAAGGCCGCTCGCGCGATCGAGCGGGTGATGCAACAGCGCAAGAGCAAGCTCATTCCGATGAACATCGATGGCGCGACCGCGGTCATTTACGGCGAACTGGGCTTCGCCTCTCCGCTCGCGCGGGGGGTCTTCTGCTTGTCGCGCGCGGTCGGAATCCTGGCTCACGCCTGGGAGCAAACTGGGCGCAACGATCGCAACAAGGGCCCAATGCCCAAGCAGTTCGGCTACAAATACGATGGCCAGCCGCGTCGCAGGCTCGAAGGCGTATCATGAGCATCTCGAAAACCCGCCCAAGCTGATGGAGGCCAGCGTGTTCTCGTCGATGCCGGCGGAGTTTTGTCGCCCGGCTGTTTCTTCGGAATGGGCAGACGCGAACCGCGGGGCATATCCAGTAGATGGTTTCATCGAGGGACCGTCGTTCGACCAGTCCGGGAATCTCTATGTCGTCGACATCGCCTTCGGCCGCATTTCCGAATTTCACCGGAGGGCGTCTGGTCTTTGATCATCGAATACGACGGCTGGCCGAACGTCTGAAGGTTGCTCCGGACGGCCGGGTGCTCGTGTCCGACTATATCAACGGTCTCCTGGAGCTCGATCCACAGAGAGGGACCATCCGACCGTCGCTGGGCCACCGCAATTCCGAGTCCTTCAGAGGCTGCAACGACCTGCGTATCGCGACCAAAGGCGACATCTATTTCACCGATCAGGGCCAGACTGGATTGCACGATCGGACCGGCCGGGCATTTCGACTGTGCCCTGACGGCCGGATCATTGCTTGATTTCTAATGGCCCGGGCCCGAATGGCCTGGTGCTCAGTCCGGACGAGACCGTATTGTTCGTTGCAATGACGCGCGACAATAGCATCTGGCGCGTACCGCTGATGCGTGATGGCGTGGGGAAAGTCGGACGATTCAGCTGGTTCTTCGCGACGAGCGGTCCTGACGGACTGACGGTCGATCAAAAAAGGGCGGCTCTTTGTCGCGCATGATTCCCTCGGCCACGTTTTCGTATTGGCGCCAAACGGCGAAGCGGTCCGCTTGCATCCAGTCCTGCGCAGGGGGGAGCTGCACGAATGTCGTATTGGACGCGGCACTCGGCACATTGCTCATTACGGAATCCTCTACCGGATCAGTGTGATGGCTGATCTCGCGCACCTTCCTCGAAATTCGCCAGTAGGAGTGGCAAGGTTGTGCGGAATCCTTTCACGCGCCGGTCCGCCGCACCAAGATGCAGGAAATGAGTCTGGTAGACGACTGGCTGGCCAGTTGCCGAGAGAATGTAATTGGTGACGGATGGATGGCGTTTGTGTGGGTGATCTCAAACCAGAGCCAGTAAATCGCACTGCATGGGAAGCGCAAAAGAACGATTCGTAAGGCTGGTCGGGCTTCGCCCGCGACGGGCCGCCGCCGACCTGTCGCCTTTTGGTCGGGCGGGTCGCGGTATCGCTTCCCACAATGCAGAATGATTGATCGCTGATATCTTCGAACGTTCTCGCCAAGAAGGCCGAAGAGGTAACCGCTCGCGGTGGGAGTCAGCACCGCATCAGCGTCAAAGGTTCTCGATCATGCTCGGCCGCGACGCACGCGTGAAGCGTTCGTTTTGAGAAGCAACAAGCCCAGGATTGACTGCGTGAAGGACTTTACCGATAGCACGCTAGCCCAGGAGCGCTTTAAGTGTGTGGCGCAGAGGTCGTACCACTGTCAGAGCCTCTTGCGCGCGCAATCCTCCAACCCGATATCCCCTCTCCTCGTACAAGTGGCGTACCCGTTCTAGGGCCGGATAGCCATCCGGAGGCAACGCAACCTCAATCATGTGCCAGCCGCGTCGCTTCGCCTCCCAATCTACCGCCTCGAGCAGATGCCGACCGGAGTCAGAGCTCCGGAAGTCACGAGAAATCCATAGCTCCTGAAGCACGCCGTACGCTCCGGCTGCTCTCACGGCCTGTACGGCCGAGATGCTAGCTACCCCTACAATCTGCCCGGTGCCTTGTTCCTCGACGACAAAAATGAAGCCCTGTTCGGGATCCTGAATCAGGCGCAACGCCGCCTGCTTCGCGCCTTGAAGGCTGAACTCCGGTCCGGGGCCACCTAACTCGGAAAGTAGCTCTTCGACCGCTTTTGCGACCGCGTTCTCATCTCCTGGCACGCTCTTGCGCAAAGCCGTGCCCGCGCTGGACGTACCTTGCCCTTCAGCGCCAACACGAACACCCGACCCAGCCCTCCGGAGGAAATTCATGCTCAGGAGGATACAGAAAACGCAATTGAGAGCAACTATCAGGCTCGGTAGGAAGCAGCACGTCCACACTCGCTATACGCAACAGAGCTGAGGTAATTGCAAGCCATTGCCGTTCTCAGAATCGACTGCGGCTTGAGCAGCTGCGAACTCATGATGGACTGCCTTCTATTGGAAAACATATCACGGCACACGCCGGTCATGCCCGATCAAACATTCGTAAGAGTGATTGCCGATCGTCGCTCACGAATTACTCGCTTCAATAAATCGTGCGCCACGACGATCGCAGCGCCATAGAGCGTCAGCTCGGTGCGTCCGAAGGAGAGATTCCCACCTCGCGTGCGTCACTCGTACTTGCGCGAAGCGCGACAGGTATCATACGCGTGCGCCCGATAAAATCGTCTGAGCAAGATCGCGAAAGATTTTGCACACTAATGCACTATCTTAAGCTTATCTCGAACAATCAGAAAGATATCGGGAAGCACAGCTTGTTTCGACCTTCTCTCCTCGTTTAAGGCACCGTCACTGAACGGGAGTGGTTGCGATGGAACATGGGCAGGCCGAACTGGTCGGAGGGAAACCTGTAATCTTCGGGCAACGTAAGGTGCGGCCGCGGGCGTGCCTGGCCGTCGGCAAGCGGCATCTGCGCGCCTTTCTACGGGATGTGCTGGAGGATATGGGATTTGTTATCAGCGAATGCAGGACTGCTGACGAGTTGCCGCACGTACTCCGCACGGAGTTCCCTGATCTGATCCTGCTCGGCATTGGCTCGGACCGCATCGAGCCTGGACGATTGCTCGAGATACTGGTACGCGAAGAATTTGCAGGCCGAGTGCTGGCGTTCGGGGCGCGCGAGTCGATCATCATGGCGGCAGTGCAGCAGGTCGGTAGTGAATATGGACTTGCTATGCTGCCGCCGCTCAGGGCGCCGTTTGCAGCCGAGACGTTGCGCGATCGGATCGGCATGCTCTTGCCAAGAGAGCCGGCGCCCCGTCCCGCGGTCCATGTCGGAGAAGCCTTACACGCTGGCTGGCTTGAGCTCTGGTATGAGCCGAAGTTTGACGCGTGTACCCTTAGCCGCCGCGGCGCCGAGGCGCATGTGCGAATGCGGCACCCGACCTGGGGCGTTGTTCCACCGGCCTATTTCATCCCGGAACCTCACGATCCGCATTTTAGGAACTTGTCGCAGTTCGTGATCGACCGCGCGATCAAGGATTGGCAGTATCTTCTGGAGCAGCAAACTTCGATCGATCTCTCCATCAATCTCCCGGCAGCATTCCTGATTGACCCGCAGGCGGTACGCGATCTCTGTCGGCGCATGCCGTCGCACGCCGCTTTCGGCGGTTTGACGATTGAAATCGAGAGCGTTGAAGCGATCCAGAACCTAGATCTCCTGGTCGAGGTTGCGCGTGAGGTTCGCTTTCACAACATTGGCCTTGCAATCGACAATGTCGGTGCCAATTGGCCGCAGCTGATGGGGATGACAAAATTCCCGTTCGTGAAATTGAAAGTGGATCGTCAGTTCGTAGGCGGCTGCGCGAATGGGCCCCTCAAGCGAAGGGTGTGCCGCCATATCGTTGATCTAGCCAAAGAGTACAATGTGCGCACCGTCGCCGAAGGTGTGGAGAGCCAGGCCGACCTAATCGCTGTGGCCGAACTCGGCTTCGACCTTGCGCAGGGCCATCTGTTCGGAAAAGCCATGCCACTGAAGCAATTTGCACAGTCATCTTTCAACCCCGCTCCAGCTCGTCCAAAATAGTTGCGAGTGGCTGAGTGCGGCCAAGTGACGCTCACGAGCACCGCCATGCCTACTCGGCACCAGGCATGAGGCTGAGTGCAATTCAGTCGGTCTGCAAGGCCAGTGTCGCTCGTCCCGCCGCCACTTCATGTTTCCCTCCGAAGCTTGTTATACGACAAGCCCGTTTTGGCAAGCCTCCAGCGAGTCCTCCGCGCAGCTAGCGTTGCAGCCATGAGCGAGGCTTGCACAAACCTCCAGTCGGGGTGTGTGACCGGAGGTTTGCCGAGATCCGACGTAGACCTGCGTCCGCTGGCGGTTTTTTGTCGCCGCCGGTTGAGGAAGCGTCAGCCTCGCTTGCCCCCGCGCTGACGTGCCAAGCAAACCGACGGACGCTTCCAGCGTCAAGTCGCGACTGACTCTCGCAAGAGGGCCAGACGGCTCGTAGCCTGAAATTGAAGCGACCTGTTGCTGTCGCAGATGCAACATGGTCTCAGACCCGGGACAGCCGAATTGGGCAAATTGCCCAACATTGAGCGCGTCTGCGTTTGGCACGGCATTTGAAAGGGATCGCGCATGGCATCGCTCGCCTAAGGAGTCGGAAGGCATGGCTTACAAGATCGTCGCTTCGCAATGCACCGTTTGTGGCGCATGTGAGTTCGAGTGTCCCAACGCGGCGATCAGTCTGAAGCGCGACATTTACGTTATCGATGCCAAAAAATGTACGGAGTGCGAGGGCCATTGCGACACACCGCAATGCGCGGTGGTCTGTCCGGTCCCTGACACCTGTGTCCCGTCCAAGACAGGATAGGCAGCCCGCGACCAAAAGGCCTCATCGCTCGATTTCGCGAACGAAGTTGTAGATGTGGGGCCTTGAGGAGACCACGACCGCATGGGGCGCATCGAGGTCGATTAACATCGTTATGAGCTTAAGGCGCTGAGCGACTCCGAGGACCCCCTCAAAGGGCTCTGTCGGAGGACACCGTCGAATTTGTCACGAACAAGGACAAGGCGAGGCAGACCGGCGTCGAGCGGCCACGGACGCATCGAAGCCGGCGCAAAAGTCGCTCAGCACGTGAACACCTAGTGCACCGAGAAGATCGTCTTGACCAACCTCACGGAGGCGGACGACCTCGTGCCTGGTCGCGGGCCCGCCGAACACCAAGGAGCCGACCTGATCATCCGTGCGGTCCTGGAGCGATCCGGCTTTCGAAATTTCTAGGGAGCCTTATGGGCTGTGGCCAAACGGATGCCGGCCCAGGATGATCGCACCTTCCTGACGCGCAGGTTCGAAAAGTTGCCGACGGAAAAAGCCGCCTCCTCGCGATCACACAGATACCGAAAGCGGCCCGGGTTCGTTCCGGTGGTGGAGCTCACCGTTACGCGAGCAAGGAGCGAATGCATTTCACAAGCGGAGCCTCCACAGATCCGGGCGTGTTCACCAGGCCGCGAGCAAGACCGTCGTGCCCGCCTAGTGCGCTCGTAATCGCTTGGGCAATATCGCAGCGAGAATCGGTAGGTTGACGCATCGATCCTCGTGCGCATAATTCAAGCCGTCGCGGTCTCCGGATTTCGTTTGATCCGGAGCTAAGAGGGAAGCCGGTGCAATGCCGGCGCTGCCCCCGCAACTGTAAGCGGCGAGCCGCTGTCCAATGAAGTCACTGACGCCATGCGGCTTCGGGAAGGCCGGACAGCAGCAACGACCCGTGAGCCAGGAGACCTGCCTCGACAAGATATCGTCCACGGGCGGGGCGTCCCGGTGTGCGCCAAGCAGTTGTCGCTCAGGCGATGTTCGCTGTCTGCGTCCGCCGTGGCCTTTGCCCCAACATGGGGTCTAAGCTATGTCTATCCTTTCGCTTCCCGTTGCAACACTGGGGACGTCACGCATCGGCCCACGACGCGAACTCAAATTCGCGCTCGAGAGCTACTGGGCGGGAAAGTCCAGCGAAGCCGAGCTCCTCGAGGCGGGGAGTGGACTTCGTGCCGCTAATTGGGCACGGCAGAAATCCCGCGGTGCGACCGTCATTCCTTCGAATGACTTCTCGCTCTACGACCATGTGCTCGATACCAGCCTAATGGTCGGCGCCATTCCCGACGTTTACGGCTGGACCGAAGGTCCTGTGTCGCTCAAAACCTACTTCACCATGGCGCGTGGCGCTCAGGACGGTGGTCACGCTCAGCATGGGCCCGGCGTAGCCGCACAGGAGATGACGAAGTGGTTCGATACGAACTACCACTACATGGTGCCGGAATTTCACCAGGATCAGATCTTTAGGTATGCCTCTCGGAAGCCGATCGAGGAATATGAGGAGGCAAGAAGCCTCGGTTATCAGACGCGGCCCGTCCTAGTGGGCCCAGTCACTTTCCTGAAGCTCGGCAAAAGCGTAAATCCCGCATTCAATCCGCTGTCGCTGCTTGATCGACTCCTCCCCGTCTACGTCGATGTTCTCCGCGAACTAGCCGCGCGCGGCGCTGAATGGGTTCAGCTCGACGAGCCATGCCTAGTGATGGACGTCGACAAAGCATCTCGGGCGGCTGTCCGCCGGGCCTATGCTCATTTCGCTAAGGCCGTGCCGGCCCTTAAAATCATGCTGGCCACATACTTCGGGGCTGTCGGCGACAATCTTGAAACAGTATTGGCCTTGCCCGTTGCCGGGCTTCATGTCGACCTGGTTCGTGCACCTGACCAGTTGGACGCGATTGTCGCCAGAGCCCGTAGAGATCTCGTGGTCTCGCTCGGCGTCGTTGATGGTCGCAACGTGTGGCGCTCTAATCTGCCGGCGCTACTCGACCAACTTGCTCCTATGGTCAAAAAACTGGGCAGGGACCGTGTTCAGATTGCCCCCTCCTGCTCGCTGCTTCATGTTCCGACCGACATTGAGCTAGAGATCGATCTCGATCCCAATCTGAAGACGTGGTTGGCGTTCTCAGTGCAGAAGATCAAGGAACTTTCGATATTGGGCAAAGCGCTGGCTGGCCTTGCTGCCGACGTGGCCGATGAACTCACGCTCTCAGAGGATGCATCCGTCACCCGCGAAACATCGCCGAAGATCCACAGTGCGAACGTCGCCGGACGAATGGCCGCGATCGACGATAGCATGCGCCGCCGTCGCAGTGCGTTCACCCAGCGCGCCGACGTCCAGCGCGTCGCCTTCGCATTGCCGATGTTTCCAACCACAACCATCGGATCCTTCCCGCAAACGGCGGACGTCCGCAATGCGCGTGCAGCTCATGCGCGGGGAGCGCTGAATGACACGCAGTACGAGCAGCTTCTGAAAGCGGAGACAGCCCATACCGTGCATTGGCAGGAAGATATCGGCCTGGACGTGCTCGTACACGGTGAGTTCGAGCGCAATGACATGGTTCAATACTTTGGCGAGCAGCTGTTGGGTTTCGCATTCACCAAGCACGGCTGGGTTCAGTCTTATGGCTCGCGGTGCGTTCGCCCTCCTATCCTGTTTGGAGATGTCTCCCGCCCGAAGCCCATGACCGTTAAATGGTGGCGACATGCGCAGTCTCTGACCAAAAAACCCGTCAAGGCTATGCTGACCGGACCGGTGACGATCCTGAACTGGTCGTTTGTCCGTGACGACATCCCGCGGAGCGAGACATGCCGACAGATCGCTCTCGCGATCCGAGACGAAGTCATCGACCTTGAGGCGGCTGGAGCGACCATGATCCAGATCGACGAGGCTGCGTTGCGGGAGGGATTGCCGCTGCGCAAATCGCAGTGGAAGGACTATCTCGATTGGGCAGTGGACAGTTTCCGCGTTTGCTCCTCCGCTGTCGCTGACGGAACTCAGATCCATACGCACATGTGCTATTCCGAGTTCAACGAAATCATCGATGCGATCGCAGCAATGGATGCCGACGTCATTTCAATCGAGGCGTCGCGCTCCAAAATGGAATTGCTCGACGCTTTCAAGAGCTACAAATATCCTAATGAAATCGGGCCAGGCGTCTATGACATTCATTCACCGCGCATTCCCGCAGCAGCCGAGATCAAGCAGCTGATTGTGTTGGCGCGGCAGCGGGTTTCCGATCGGCAGCTCTGGATCAATCCCGACTGCGGACTGAAAACTCGAAGATGGGAGGAGGTGCGTCCCGCGCTCGTCAATATGGTGGCCGCCGCACGCGAGTTGCGGGGTGAGGCATGATCGTACGGAGCGCGTCACCAACGTATTGTGAATAAGATGCACGCGCTTTGGGAGGTCGCGATATCTTGCGAGCTTCCTAAACCTTCCAGCGCTTGCGAATGCCGGTCTGCTTCGGCGGAGGTGATCGCATACACCCGGCGACAAGCTCGAATCCGGCGGACGACAGCATGCCGGTCATACCGATCAGGTGACATATTCCAACTCACTACCGCTCGACGCGAACCACGGCCCTATCTTTTCATTTATCCATCGCGTGGATGCGTCCCATCACAACAATCTATTTTACCGCCCTTCCGGAATTTCATACGTAATTGGCGCGTTGGCGCGGGCTTCGGGAAGATTTGCTGGCGTTGGGGCGCTGCCACATGGTGCCGCGTGACGGCAAACTGACGCTTGAGTTCCAGGACACGGCAGCCAAACCGCCTGCGGGATGGATCCCAGCTCCATCAAGGCTCCCCTTGCCAACCGGACAGCTGGCAAGTGGTGGCAAGTCTTGAACTTTCCGACAGGAGTGGAAAGCAAGCGGCTCGCTAAGTTGCGCGGAGCGATATCCGCTTCTTGTTGTTTGACGGCGAGTGCCCTCGCCGTAAATCGGTCGCCGGTAGTCCTCCCTACCGACGAAAGCTGGTGCGATGCGGAAAGCAGCGTCGCTCCTGCGTGACTTCTGCCCGGCCTCCCGTCGAGGCCGGGCATTTTTATGTATGCGTGGTGATGAGTGACAGCACAGCATCATTCATTTAGACGTCATTGCGGGGAGGCCGGTTTCTTGCGTCGCCTCTGTTGCTCTTCGTCAGGGAATGAGGCCGGTGCTGCTAAGGCTATCTGTCTATTGAAGGCTTTGGTGTCGTGTTGGTGCGCGTCGGCAGTATCGGATATTCGATCTTAGGCAGCCGACCGGTCAGCGAATTCAGAAATGAGACAATGTCGTTTTCCTCCCTATCGCTAAGCTTGGTGCCGAGCTGGATTTCACTCATCAGGGCAACAGCTTGCTTCAGGCTCCAAACCTGGCCCGAATGGAAGTAAGGGGCTCGCAACGCGACGTTCCGCAATGGCGCAGCGCGGAAGACATATTCGTCGCCAGCCGCCCTGGTAACCGCGAACCGGCCCTTATCGGCGTCCGGAAGCACGCTTGCGTCCGGCTTTTTCATCACGCCGAACGGGAAGTAGGCCTGCCCACCGAGATTAATTCCATTGTGGCAAGAGGAACATCCCTTCGCCATAAACAGTGCCAACCCTGACTTCTGCTGATCATCGAGAGCAAGTGTATTGCCCTCCAGATACTGATCGAATGGAGCCGCAGGTGTAATGAGAGTCGCTTCAAAAGCCTCGATCGCCTTCGCAAAATTTTCAAAGGTGACCGATCTCGCTTCGTTCGGAAAAGCGTTCTTGAACAAGGCGACGTAGCTGGGCATTGAGTTCAAGATACCGAGCACATGATCCGGAGTCGCATTCATTTCGGCACTCGCCTGCACCGGGCCGGTGGCTTGCGCCTTGAGGTCCGCGGCGCGTCCGTCCCAGAATTGCGCCACATTGAACACTGCGTTGTAGACGGTTGGGGCCCGACGTAGGCCGACCTTCCAGCCGTGACCAACGGAGGTCGGACCGGCATCGACTCCGCCGGTGCCGAGATTGTGGCACGTATTGCAGCTAATGATCCCGCTCGCCGATAGCCGCGGATCGAAGAACAGCATCTTGCCAAGCTCGACCTTTCCATGCGTCACCGGATTGTTTTTTACCGCAGGAATCACCGAGGGGATTGGATGGAAGATCTGCTTGGCGTTTCTCATCAGATCATCGTCGGCGTTAGCTCCTGACGACATCAGCAGCCCAATAGCGAAAATAGATGCTTCAGCGACAAGCCGAAGCTCCGGGATCGACATGTTCATACACCGCCTCATTAGTTCTGATTGTTAAACAAGGAAAGGAAACAGTCGAAAGCGATGCCACGCGTTCCTCGACGGTCCGGCGCAGCATGCAGCGGATCCTCCGAAGCGAGGCTGCATCAAAATGTACGACTTTGAGGAGCTCGCCGCGGCGTTCACGCACGGACTTGAGGGGCTCATGTGATTCGCGAGTTCGCTTTGAGCTTAGATCGCGGCCTTTCTGTTGGTCGATCAGACTAGCGCCTCAACTTCGGCCTGATGGTCGGTCTGACAACAACAAGTGTGGCGCAAGTAGTAAGCTGTCCGGTGGCCGCATCGGTGCTCCATCGAGCGATTGGGTGGCCAATACGCTCCCGCAAAGTTGATGTATCCGTCTTACACCAATGGCCGCGCTCAGCGCTCACGGTGTCATTGGCCAATTAGCAACTGCGATGCCAGTTGCGTCCGAGATGCAAGTTGCTGATTTAGTTGTAGAACGGGTCCGGACGAACAAACAAAGTCGGATGTCTTGGTTTGATCACTACATTCAGTGTCACAGATGCCACAAGCGCCAGGCCCGGCTAGAGTGATAGCAGATACCTTTGTGGTGAGGTTCGCTTGCCAGCTTGCCGGCCGCACGCGGGAACGGCGGTAACAAGACCTACGCAGCTGGGCGAGACACTGAGCCGAGGCGCCCGGCAGTGCGCATCGTTCACGATTTCGCCGAGCCCTGCCGACTGAAGCCTCTCCGACTCATATCCCGGCCGCTCTGGCGCGCCGCCGCCGCGAAGCCCGGCTCGTTCGTAAAGGACGAGTCTCCGAACCGAACATGGCTTGATTCAATTCCACCTGAGGTTCGCTGGCATGGCAATTGCCGTGCCCAACTCTGAAAGGCGCGGCTGCCCAGAGTTTGACAGTGCGACCGTCTGATTGATCGCTACTCCAATTCGACAGGTGACCAGCCTGACCCCTGATCCGGCGGGTGTTGGTTGGATTACCTAGTCGGCCCACTCACGGGCTGCTGCTAGCTTTTGAAATCCTGCGCGCTGGGGCAAAATAAGCTGAACTTCTGCAGGAGCAACCGCTACTTCGTGCTCTTGCGTTGAATGATGCCGATACAAGAGGACACGCTGGGAGGAGACCGTGACATCAGTCCGCAGATGGCCCAAGTCCTGAGATTTATCGGCGTGTTAGCGAGGAAGAACGTGATTGAGCACTTGTCCATGGCTGGTTCAAGTTGGATACGGTATCCGTGATGAGGTCGATTGACGAGCGCTTGAATGAGATCAGATCCGTACGGAATGACATTTGGCGTTGTCGCAGAAGGCTTCAAAGCGAGCTAGATGATCTCCAGCGTAAGATGCTCGAAGAGCGTCTGCTTGAGCGGCAGTCTGCCTTTGAACGGCTCGTCTCGGCCACGTTTCCTTTTACATTGAGATTGTGAAGCAAAATTTCGGGACCTGTGCCGCGGGAGCATTCCGCGTTAAATAGCGTCCGCTCACAGAGCGCCTGCGCCTGGGTCAGGAATGTAGCGCTCCGGCGCCGCGGGCCGTCGCGCCTCTCATGGCCGCCGCCGACCTGAAAAGCTCGGCCCATAGCCTTGGTTCACCGACGTGCTGCCCGCTGCGCACCGATAATGAAATCGGTCCGGCCCCGTCCAAGGGCACTGCCGGGGGATACCGCTCGCCTGGCTTCTGCGACACCGCAGTCACCTGAGTAACGTTGATCCGGCAGAGCGATCGAAGGAGCTTGAATCGCCCGTAGCGTCAGATTGTACAGAGCAGAGAACGATGTTTCAGTTCAGGTGCAGTCGAATGATAAGACCCGCTCTCGCTTTTGTACTATGTTCCGCTCTCGAGTGGATCGGGCTAGGTATGGGGGCGGTTGCGGAAACAAGGCGGTACGCGTGCACGATCACTGCCGCCGATCGAGAGCCGGCCGGAGTTCGGAATGAGCGGGTTATTCTCACCGTTCAATATGGCTGCCGGATCGCAGGTGGTCTCTTGACCGACGCGGGGATCACAGCAGTGTCGGTCAGCGAGTGGGCTGCTGACAAAAGGACATACTTGGCCTCCATGGAATTTCACCACGCGCTGGAGGGAGTTGCACTTGGGCAACTCTCCGAGGCGACCGACTTCTCTAGCATGGAAGGCGAGCAAGGCATTGGGGTCGCAACTTCCGGCACGACAGTTTTCACATTCGCATCTGGTTCATTGGCCGACCTTTCAGGGAAGACCCTTAAATTCACGACAAAACCCACCGGCCTACGTAGCTTCGAGTTGGAGTTCACAGACTGGCCAGAATCTCTTCTATGGAAGTGACGCGTGTCTTACGCTGAATTCCGCAGGCGCGCGCACAGGAATACTGTCCATACTCTTAAGTACACACATATGTGCTCCCCGGCCAATATATGCCGTCCCCCAAGACGAGCACACCTGCAACAGGTTAAGCCAAAACTCCGAAGGCACTCGAGCGCGGTAGAGCGTTCAAATTGACCTTCACGCGGTCCGATCAGCAGCTCTTTTGGCTGCCGATCCGCATATGGGACGATCTGGCCTCGCATGGCAGCGCCTGCGCGACACGGAAGCTATCAACACGGAATAAACGCAGCTCGATCATGAGCACGAAGAAGAAGTTGCCGGCCAACCGCCTGCCGAACGCCGACGAGTACCAACTCAAGGCAGCCCTCATTGTACAACTGAAGCGGTTGATGGCGGAGCGGGGATCACTCAGACCGAAGCCGCGAAGCTCGTCGGCGTGAAGCAGCCCAACATCTCCAAGCTGCTTCGAGGGCAGTTCACGGAAAGCCGCTGCGCATGCTGGCGGCGTTCGATCAGGACGTCGAAGTAAAGGTAAAGCCACAAAGCGTGGCGAAGGGGGCCGGATCACGTTTATTCGGGCCTAAGAGCTGCCGAAAGGGTGATATCTAACCATACGGCGGCAAAAGCGCTCATGAACTCACCCTGCAGTGCCCGATCGGCAATCGGGGTTCGGCTGACTGAATCCTTCGCCCCCGCTGTTCTCGCCGAGACCCGCCAGCGTTTCCAGGAACAACTGGGCGAAGGACGCGAGGTCGCCCGAGAGACCGAAGCGCTCCAGCAGGAGCGCGAGAAGCTCAAAAGGGAAGATTAACGGGTCGAACGCTAGGTCGTGAACCGACGCGGCGGTTTAGTGCAGCAGCCAACTCGTCCCTACAGAAGCGAAAGGCGCGCGAGGCAGAGCGATCGATTCGGAGGAGATGATCTCCGCTTGCACGACGGGCATCGTCCATCCAGAGGGCAGACATCGTTAGAGCGGGATCCCGGCTGGAGTCTTCGCCAGCCCAAGTACCGAATGCCGTGACATGGCGTCCAATGCGGATTTCGAGGACAATCGGGACTGTCACGGAGAGTCAATTTAGCTGAGCGCGGTCAAGCCAAAGACGACGTTCAGGATGGCCCCAGGCGTAGTGAAGCCGAACCTAGAAGGCGATGATGGTTGGCAGAAGGTACCAAGTGGGATCATTCCAACCAGTCCAACGGACATGCTGATCAAAGCGGAAAGCGCGACGATGGCAGCGATGAGTCCGATCCCGAACTGCCGGTGCTCGGTGATGTTCAAGGTGAGCGATTGGGCGATACTTTCTTCGTCCTCCCTCGAGCTTCAATGCGGCAAGTAACCGATCTTTGGCGGCGTCGATTTTCGAAGTGGAGCCGTTCATACTCCTCGCGAAGCGCGGCATCGACGAACAGGGTCCGTCACGGAAGCCGAAGCTGATCATCTTGAAGAACGCCGGCGCCGACCCCTGGGCTTTCGGGACCGCTCACGCCCGATGGCCGGTTCTAACGTGAACTTCTCCTCCATCTCATTCAGGACGCAAAATGACTGAAACAACCGCGAGAAAGGCGACAGCAGCAATTGATCCGGTCCGGACACGTCCTCCCTGTGGGTCGTCCGCATAGATTCCACCCTGGATTTTTGGTCCCGTAAGCCCAGCACGAAATATAAACCCTCAGAATGGCAACCTGGATAATTTCAGGATTTGCATTCGACAGCGCCGTGATGGGTATGTCCTCGAGCGCAAGTCCCACGAACCCAAGCGCTATTACCGCCGTAACAGTGGTGATGCACCAATTTACAAACGTTGCAATGCGTGAAATCCGCACCTGAGCACTTCGCTCCGAGATCTGGCCCTTTTTCCCATAAATTACCTGGGCAAGAAAAATACCGTTCAAGTGGACCATCGGCACGCTGTTCTGCAAAAATGCTGGCGGAGCGCGTTAGCAAAACTGGTTTCAATGGCGATTGATATACCACGCAACGGAGGTAAGCGTAAGGAATCGATCCTGTCCTGGAGCGAGAAAGGAGAAATCGACCAGTGGTTCGCATTCGACCTGCCCTATCTCGACTGCCGACACTTGCGAAGCTGCTGGCCTTTCCGTGAATCCGCTCAAACTGTCTGACGCGCCAGAATCCGATCTTCCCCTTTGTCGAACTACGCCGAACGCAAAAACCTGCAGATTGTTTGATGCGGAAGCGCCCCGTGTCGTAGCCGGCAAATTCAAATCCGGGCAAGCCCAAGGTGACCGTTTGCGGATTTTAAGCTACCGCGCTGCTTGGGAATTGATCAGCTTACGTGCTCTCCACGGCGTCAGCTGTTCGCTCCTCCGAGCGCGCCTCTCCACAGTATCAAGTAAAAGAACGCCGGAGCGAGAGACCATGCGGAAATGGAAGAGGACTGCTGCTGGGCAACTGAGTTCTTGTGGAGACATCTGCAGCAGGTGGTGGAGCGCTCGATGCGTTCTTGCTCGGGGTGGGATCGCGAGCACGATGGGCACATCTAACCGCGCTGAAATCCGCTTCGAACGGATGGTGTTTGCGATCGCTGGATCGGCGCGTACGAAGCAAGGCTGCGCATCCGAGTGACGTCGGCGCGGCCAGACTCCCCGCTGGTGGAGAGCGTAACCGATTGTTTTGTTTCAGACAGGGCGTTGCGGCTACGCTTGTTGGTGGCAGACAGGGTCAGGTTTACAACAATCCGCATCCGGCAGCTATCTAGCTCTATAAACGTTGCTTTTTCTATTCAACCGGCGCTGGCACACTCGTTGCAGACCCCTGCACAGGAGGCGGCTGTTAGTCCTTTGCATCCCATGCACAGGGACATGCCCCGTGATCGCACGCGAGTGAATAAAGAAGCCGATATGACCAACCGCTGGAGAGCAGGCATGACTTCACCGAGAAGCGTCTTGGTCATCGATAGACAGCGTCACACATGGCGCTCCTAACCGCTCAGCCGAGATGAGCTACAAGATCGTGAACGACCGCTGCTGCATGAACGTCGCGAAGTTGCGATCGGTAGGACCGCCCACGCAGATTGCACGCTTACCTGAACGCCGGATCGGAAAATCCGTCGGTCTACCGCAAACGCGTCGCTTCTTGTTGAGACCACAATCGAAAAGGAAACCTGTATGAGCCGAGCACCTACCCAAAGCGTTGGAGAGATCAAGGCGCGCAACAAGCAGCTAATCGATGAGGTGTTGACGGTCTACCCCGAGAAGACCGCCAAAAGGCGCGCCAAGCATCTCAGTGTTCACGAGGCGGGGAAGTCGGATTGTGGCGTCAAGTCGAATATCAAGTCCATTCCCGGCGTGATGACCATCCGCGGCTGCGCCTATGCGGGCTCCAAGGGCGTGGTCTGGGGACCCATCAAGGACATGATCCACATCAGCCACGGTCCGGTCGGCTGCGGTCAGTACTCGTGGGGCTCGCGGCGCAACTACTACGTCGGGACGACCGGCATCGACACGTTCGTGACACTGCAGTTCACCTCCGATTTTCAGGAGAAGGACATCGTGTTCGGCGGCGATAAAAAGGTCACGAAACTCATCGATGAGCTCCAGGAGCTATTTCCTCTCAACAGGGGCATCACCATTCAGTCCGAATGTCCGATTGGCTTGATCGGTGACGATATCGAGGCGGTCTCCCGAGAAAAGTCGAAGGAATATGGCGGCAAAACCATCGTGCCTGTGCGGTGCGAGGGCTTCCGTGGCGTGTCGCAATCGCTCGGCCACCACATCGCGAACGACGCCGTTCGGGATTGGATCTTTGACAAGAGCGCCCCAGAGACCAGCCCTAAATTTGAACCTACGCCATATGATGTTGCGATCATCGGCGACTACAACATCGGCGGCGACGCATGGTCGTCACGAATCCTGCTGGAAGAAATGGGCCTACGCGTCATCGCCCAGTGGTCCGGGGATGGATCTCTCGCTGAATTGGAGGCGACGCCGAAGGCAAAGCTCAACATACTGCATTGCTATCGCTCGATGAATTACATCTCACGGCACATGGAGGAAAAATTCGGGATTCCCTGGTGCGAGTACAACTTCTTCGGTCCTTCCAAAATCGCGGAGTCGCTGCGAAAAATTGCAAGCTTCTTCGATGACAAGATCAAGCAAGGCGCCGAACGCGTCATCGCGAAATATCAACCGCTTGTCGATGCTGTGACCGCGAAATACCGGCCGCGGCTTGAAGGCAAGACGGTAATGCTGTTCGTCGGCGGCTTACGTCCTCGCCACGTCATCGGCGCCTATGAGGACCTCGGCATGGATGTTGTCGGCACGGGCTATGAGTTCGGGCATAACGATGACTACCAACGCACCGCCCAGCACTACGTCAAAGATGGCACGCTGATCTACGACGATGTCACCGGCTACGAATTCGAGCGCTTCGTCGAAAAGATCCGGCCAGACCTGGTCGGCTCCGGTATCAAGGAAAAATACGTCTTCCAAAAAATGGGCGTGCCGTTCCGCCAAATGCATTCCTGGGACTACTCGGGTCCTTACCACGGCTATGACGGCTTCGCGATCTTCGCCCGCGACATGGACATGGCGATTAACTCCCCGATCTGGGGGAAGACCACCGCGCCTTGGAAGGACGCTCCGCAGCCGAGCCTCATGGCAGCGGAATAGGAAGGCCGACCCCGGGCCGTTTCTTTCCGCAGAGGAGGGGAAGGGCAGGAGAACGAACGCAAGAACCCAAAGAGTGCCATGATGACACAGAACGCCGAACACATACTCGACCACTCTGAGCTTTTCCGGGGAGACGAATACCAGCAGATGCTGGCCAAGAAGAAGGCGCTATTTGAGAATCCGCATGATCCCGCCGACGTCGATCGCATCAAAGAATGGTCCAAGACATCCGAGTACCGCGAGAAGAACTTCGCCCGCGAGGCGCTAACCGTTAATCCGGCGAAGGCTTGCCAGCCGCTGGGTGCGGTGTTCGCCGCCCTTGGGTTTGAGCGCACACTGCCGTTCGTCCACGGCTCACAGGGCTGCGTCGCGTATTATCGCAGCCATCTGTCACGGCACTTCAAGGAGCCGACCTCGTGCGTCTCCTCGTCCATGACGGAAGACGCGGCCGTGTTCGGCGGGCTTAACAATCTTACCGACGGGCTTGCCAACAGCTATAACATGTACAAGCCGAAGATGATCGCGGTCGCCACGACCTGCATGGCGGAAGTCATCGGCGACGACCTCAATGCCTTCATCAAAACATCAAAGGAAAAAGGTTCAGTCCCAGCGGACTACGACGTACCATTCGCTCACACTCCTGCGTTCGTCGGCAGCCACGTTACTGGCTACGACAACACGCTCAAGGGCATCCTCGAGCATTTCTGGGATGGCAAAGCCGGCACGGCCCCAAAACTCGAGCGCAAAGCGAACAACACGATCAACTTCATCGGTGGCTTCGACGGCTACACTGTCGGAAATGTCCGTGAGATAAAGCGTATCTTCGAGCTGATGGGCATCGGCTACACCATCCTCGCGGATAACAGTGACGTGTTCGATACCCCCACGGACGGCGAGTTCCGCATGTATGATGGGGGCACTACATTAAAGGATGCCGCGAACGCAGTCCACGCCAAGGCAACCATTTCCATGCAGCAATATTGCACGGAGAAGACGTTGTCCTTCATCAAGGCGCACGATCAGGAGGTCGTCGCTTTCAATCACCCGCTGGGCGTCAGCGCCACGGACGATTTCCTGATGACGCTGTCGCGTGTCACCAACAAGGCAATTCCAAATGCACTGGAGCAGGAGCGTGGGCGTCTGGTAGACGCAATGGCTGACTCCAGCGCGCATGTTCACGGCAAGAAGTTCGCGATCTATGGCGATCCAGACCTCTGCTATGGCCTGGCCGCATTCCTGCTGGAGCTCGGCGCTGAGCCGATCCACGTGCTGTCGACGAACGCGAGTAAGGCGTGGGAGCTGAAGATGCAGGCGCTGTTCGCGAGCTCGCCCTTCGGTAAAAACTGCCGCGCCTTCCCAGGCAAGGATCTCTGGCACATGCGATCGCTCCTGTTCACAGAGCCGGTCGATTTCCTGATCGGTAACACCTACGGCAAGTATCTCGAGCGTGACACCGGAACGCCGCTAATCCGCATCGGCTTTCCCATCTTCGATCGCCATCATCACCATCGTTATCCAGTGTGGGGCTATCAGGGGAGCATGAATGTGCTGGTCAAGATTCTCGACAAGATCTTCGATGAGATCGATCGAAAGACCAGCTCGGTTGGCAAGACAGACTACAGCTTCGACATCATACGCTAAGGCGAGCTCCCCGCCTCATCGTCCGCAGAAACAGCGGCGCTGCGGCGGGGATCACAGGTTCTCCGCCGGCCATCCTTGTGGTCTGCGGTGTGTTGACATCCCCGAGAGAGACACCATGACTTCGCTTCCCACGACCATACAGGACGTCTTTAACGAACCGGGCTGCGCCAGGAACGCGAGCAAGTCGAAGGTCGAGCGTAAGAATGGTTGCACCAAGCAGCTCAAGCCGGGCGGCGCCGCCGGCGGATGTGCCTTCGATGGCGCCAAAGTCGCGCTGCAGCCCTTCACCGATGTCGCCCATCTTGTGCATGGTCCAATCGCCTGTGAGGGCAATTCCTGGGACAATCGTGGTTCGGTCTCGTCCGGCTCCGATCTGTGGCGCAGAAGCTTCACCACAGACATGAGCGAGACCGATATCGTCTTTGGCGGCGAGAAGCGGCTGTACAGGGCAGTCAAGGAGATCACAGAGAAATACGACCCGCAGGCCATCTTCGTCTACCAGACATGCGTGCCCGCAATGATCGGTGACGACATCGATATGGTCTGCAAGGCGGCCTCCGCCAAATTCGGCAAGCCGGTCATTCCCATCAATTCACCGGGATTTGTCGGGTCGAAGAACCTTGGTAACAAGCTTGCTGGCGAAGCACTGCTGGAGCACGTCATCGGTACCGGAGAGCCGGATTACACGACATCGTATGATATCAACATCATCGGTGAATACAATCTGTCCGGCGAGCTTTGGCAGATCAAGCCCCTGCTCGATGAGCTCGGAATCCGGATCCTGTCGTGCATCTCGGGGGACGGCAAGTATCGCGAGGTCGCTTATTCGCACCGAGCCAAAGCCGCGATGATGGTTTGCTCAAGGGCAATGATCAACGTCGCACGCAAGATGAGGCAGCGCTACGGCATCCCGTTTTTTGAAGGCTCCTTCTACGGTATTGAGGATACCAGCGATTCACTCCGCCAGATCGCGCGCATGCTGATCGAGAGTGGTGCGCCGGCTGAGCTGATGGAACGCACGCAAGCCCTGATCGCACGCGAAGAGACCAAGGCCTGGGCTGCGATTGAACGTTTCAAGCCGCGCTTTGCCGGCAAGAGGGTTGTTCTCATCACCGGCGGTGTGAAATCCTGGTCGATGGTGGCCGCTTTGCAGGAGGCCGGGCTCGAGATCGTCGGCACGTCCGTGAAGAAATCGACCATTAAGGACAAGGAACGTATCAAGGAATTAATGGGCCAGGACGCCCATATGATCGAGGACATGTCGCCTCGCGAGATCTACAAGATGCTCAAGGACGCAAAAGCCGATATCATGCTCTCGGGCGGCAAGTCGCAATTCGTCGCACTGAAGGCGGCGATGCCTTGGCTCGATATCAACCAGGAGCGCTGCCACGCCTATATGGGCTATGTCGGGATTCTCAAGCTCATGGAGGAGATCGAGAAGGCCCTCTACAATCCGATATGGGATCAGCTCCGCCAAGCCGCGCCATGGGATGATTTCGACCGGAAGCTTCAGGCAAAGACGGCTGCGCAGATGTATGCGCAAGCCGCGGATCCAGTTCGGGACCCGAGCAGGAACGGCGTCAGGACGATAACTTTCTCCAATCAAGCTGAGGCCAGCGAGAGTGAGAGCGCGATTGCGCCGCATGGCCCGAAGCTCGGCGAGCCCAACAAGCCCTGCACCAGTTCCATCGGGCGTTGCATTGCTTGTAAGGACATTCCTTCCGATCTCCAGCCGGCTGCACTGCAGGCGGCGGAGTAGGGGACATGGCGATCGTCACTACCTCGAAGAAAGCCTGTTCGGTCAATCCGCTCAAGATGAGCCAGCCGATCGGCGGCTCATTTGCCTTCATGGGGTTGCGCGGCGCGATGCCGCTTTTGCACGGCCCTCAAGGTTGCGCCTCCTTTGGGCTGACGCTGTTCGTGCGCCATTTCAATGAAGCCGTGCCGATGCAGACGACTGCCGTGAGCGAGGTCGCAACCGTGCTCGGCGGCCACGAGAATCTCGAACAGGCGATCCTCAACATCTACAATCGCGCCGAGCCCGAAATCATTGGCATCAATTCAACTGGGGTCACCGAAACCAACGGCGATGACGTCGAAGCCTTCATCCGGTTGATCCGACAGAAGCACCCGCAGCTCGAAAAGCTCCCCCTTGTCTACGTCTCGACTCCGGATTTCAAGGATGCCTTTCAGGATGGCTGGGGGAAGACGGTGGCGCGGATGATCGAGGTGCTTGTGGCACCGTTCGACGCAGCCAGACCGCGCGATGCGTCCCGCGTTAACGTGCTACCTGGTTGCCACCTCACGCCCGGCGACCTCGACGAGCTTCGCACGATCTTTGAGGATTTCGGTCTCAAGCCCTCCTTCCTGCCGGACCTTGCAGGTTCGCTGGACGGCCACATCCCCGACGAATTCACGCCGACTACGATCGGGGGGATTGGAGTGGACGAAATTGCGACCATGGGGCAGGTGGCCTGGACGATCGCGATCGGCGCGCAAATGCGCGGTGCGGCCGAGACCATGCAGGTGCGGACAGGCGTGCCGTTCCGTCTATTCGAGCGGCTCTGTGGCCTTATCCCAAGCGACGAATTTATGGCGTTCTTGAGCCAGATCACCGGCCGGTCAGTACCCTCGAAGTATCGCCGGCAGCGTGGACAGCTGGCAGACGCCATGCTGGATGCTCATTTCCATATCGGCGGCCGCAAGCTCGCGATCGGCGCCGAGCCGGACTTGTTATTTGATCTCTCCAGCTCACTCGACGAGATGGGGGCGCAGGTCACTGCTGCGGTGACGACGACGAACTCACCGGTGCTGCAGCGGGTCAGGACCGAGGACGTCCTAATCGGCGATCTGGAGGATCTTGAAGAGCTTGCCAGGTCGCGTGACTGCGACCTCTTGATGTCCCATTCACATGGTCGCCAGGCGGCTTCGCGACTCAATGTTCCATTCTTCCGGGTAGGCTTTCCCATGTTCGATCGCCTTGGGGCTGCGCACCTCACAATCGTTGGTTATCGCGGCACGCGCGACCTGATCTTTGATATCGCCAATCTCATCATAAACGACCGAGAGATTAACCATCGGCCGACGCCTGACAGCTGGCGATTCACCAACTCTGGCCTGCAGGTCGATTCGCCTGGGTTGCATTGAGCAGGGAGAGAAAACAACGCGGATGAAAGTTGCATTTGCCACTCAGGACTTGAAGCATGTCGATGCGCACTTCGGCTGGGCCAAGAACATCGCGATCTACGAGGTCGGCCCGGAGGGGCATCGGTTTATTGAGGCGATCCAGTTCGGTGGTGACCTCACGGAAGACGGCAATGAGGATAAGCTAGCGCCCAAGATGGAGGCGATCAGGGACTGCGCAATCCTCTATGTTGCGGCGATCGGCGGCTCGGGTGCTGCACGAGTCGTCGCGAGCAAGATCCATCCGATGAAGGTGCTGCAACCAGAGCCCATCGACGAACTTTGCGTCAAACTCGAAACCGTGCTGAAGGGCTCGCCGCCGCCCTGGCTGCGGAAGCTGCTCGCCAAAGACCCGGAACGTACAGTGGATTTCGAAACCTGAAGGAACGAGGATGGGAGATACGTCCGAAGTCACTCCAGCCGCCGCGGCGGCGGAGCGGCCATTTCTGAAAGAGCTCGTCAAGATCTGGCGCGCCCAGGACTCCCACGGTGCCTGGGAGGGCAAGAAGGATCTCGATTTGCTCGAACCCTACGTCCTCGACAAGCACAAGCGCCGTGCGCTGCCTATTGTCGGCAATCCGGACCCCAAGACGACATGGCGGCTGGAGCTGTTCTTTAACGCGGTTGCGCTCTCGATCGAGAAGGCGACCGGAGTGATGATCTCGCCAATGCTGAAGATGCACAACGAAGGGTTCGGTCGGATCGTGTTGATCGGCGGTCGGCTCGTTGTTGTGAGCAAGCAGCTGCGCGACGTGCATCGCTTTGGTTTCGACCATTTCTCTGATCTCGCTGATCAAGGCGACAAATTCGTCAACAGTGGCGTTGAGATGATCCGTAAGTTCCCGGAAGTGGCGAATTATTGAGGCAAGCATGAACGATGTTGAGGCGCTGAAAGCGGAAATAAAGAAGCTGTCGGCGAAGGCGACCCAAGCCAAGATGGACCTCCACGACCTCTCCGAGGAGCTGCCGGTCAACTGGTGCTCGATCCTGAGTGTGGCGCAGAAGGCCCACGCTGCCTTCAGCGAGCTAGAAAGCAAGCGGCAAAATCTCCAAGCGCTAGACAAAGCATAGCGGATCTCAAGCCATGTCATTTAGGACCCGCGACGGCCGCAGTTGGGAACCGGATTACCTGGTTTCTATCGATCTCAAGAAGTGCATCGGCTGCGGCCGCTGCTATAAGGTTTGCGGCCGCGAGGTCATGACGCTGAAGGGGCTAAGCGAGGGTGGCCAAATCATCGATCTCGATGAGGAGGACGATGAGCTCGAAAAAAAGGTCATGGTGTTGAATGACGAAGGCGCTTGCATCGGCTGCAGCGCCTGCGCGCGGGTGTGTCCAACAAACTGTCAGACGCACGCGCCACGGGCTTGAAGCGACTTTCGCCGCTATGAATAGGACTGCCTTGTCAGAAACGAAGGCAAGTCGGGAGATCCGGTATCGAGCCGACGACATCTACGGTGCGATGTTCAATATCGAAGCCCAGTCGGAGATTCATTTGCTATTCGCCAACGTGCGACATCCAACCTGCGCTGTTGGAGCCAACCCAGCTTTCCTGAGCTGACCGTGCCCGAACATGGACTGTTGGCTGTCCTTGGGAGGGATCGGTCAAATGACACGACCGCGCCGTCTCGTGCTCGCGGACTCCAGTAACCACGGCGCAAGGAGTTGATGGGCTAGATGACTTTGGTTGCGACATTCTGCATAGTTTCACGTCGTTCTCACTGTATTGAGTACGCTGGTCAACTCTGCTCCACCATCCCCCGAGCCAGGTTGGAGCAGCCAGTACGCGGCCACCCTATTTGAGATTGTCCGGAACCGCACGTCCAAGGCAACCCGCATAACACGGGAGCGCTGGGTCGAACTGATCGATGCAACGCTTACGTGCCAAATAATGGGCAGGTCACCGCCCATCAGTGCGGCAGAAATGCTCGTGAGTAGCCTGTCTACCACCATATAAGAAGAGCAGTTGAGGCCGCCGAAGGCCGGCCCAGTATTGAGGATAGTTCCGAAACATCCCTGCCGATCGTAAAGCGTTCCGCACGCGGAAGGTGCGTGTTGTCGTTCACTTATGCAGCGTCGAGGTTCGATCTGGCAGTCTTCTACCGGTTGCGCCGCCGCCGACGTGGATCCCATGCTTTATTGGGCTAGCATAATGAACAGAACTTGTTGTTCTTAAAAGAAGGAGGTGGCCGGTTCAGAAAATGCTGAAGGGGAGTTAAGAATGTCCGATCTCGAATGCTTCAAGCCACCGATCCGTGACTCCTCAACATCAATTCTTGCGAAGCATACCGCACAAGTAGCGGTCATGTTCACGACGACCGAACGCGACCAAGACCACCACGGCCTTTGGGGCCCGGGGACGCATGCGCGCCTACTCGTCCACTGAACGCACCAGCTCTACCGAAGCCACGCTGCCACTGGTCCTGCACCTTTTTGTTGTCTGCACAGCATGGTCCGGAAGAGTGGAATCCGGGTTTCCAACCAGATCATGCTCAAACCGAAATGGAGGAAAATGTGAGTAACGACCCGTGCTCGCGATTGTCGGCGGTCACAGGCGCGGGGGGCGCCGAATTCACGCCTCCACGGACAAACGCGGCTTTCGCCCCGGCGGGCTGAAGCGCTGGCCAGCTCCCGCTCGGCCGGCAAGACGATGTCGTTCTGGAGTAAGGGCGTCGTGATCGAGGAGCTGACGACATCGCCCTGTTCTCGGATGGCAACGGCATCTCCAGAACGGACGCGCCGATCGCGGTCAGGGCAGGCGCTGTCGTGATCGACAACTCCTCCGCTTTCCGAATGGATCCGAACCTGCCACTGGTGATCCTCGAGATCAATGCGGCCCGCGTCCGCGACCGCAAGGGCATCATCGCCAACCCGAAGTGCGCCGCGATCACCGCGCTGGTGCTGCTTTGGCCAATCCACCAGAAGAACCGCACCAAGCGCGTGATAAGCGCAACTTACCGGGCCGCCAGCGGGGCCGGCGCCGCTGCGATGGAAGAGGTTCCTGAAATTCACGCGTGTCAATCTCAATAGCCAACTTTCAAGATCTTCGAGGACGGGACAATCGTGACTGGTGTGACCTGCATCCGCGTACCCGTGCTGCGCGCCCATCAACTTCGAATGCGAGAAGCCGATCACCCAGCAGCATGTGCGCCCGATCATGGCGCAAGCGCCCGGCGTGAAGGTCGTCCGACCGCACCAAAACGAGATCCGATACCAATCGCCGCCGCTGGCCAGGGTGATGTTCTGGTCGGCCGCATCCACAAGGACCTCAGCGATCCCTCAGGGCATCCGATCTCGATATTCGTTGCGGCGGATCAACTGCTCAAAGGCGCGGCGCTGAACGCCATGCAGATCGCAGGGCTGTTGCTGGGCCTGTCATCAGGCGCACGCCGAGACGATAGGTCTAGGCCTGGGTGGCCGAAGCCGAGGCTGACGGGAAATCCACCCGCCTGCTCGACCTCGCGGGTGCTGCTGATTACCGCGACGGGTACTCGGGCACTCCTACACAGTTGGCAGCACCTCCACCCCTTTGGCGACCACTCCGTCCTCCACACTCCCAGCGGCGGATTCTGTCGGGCGATTTCGCACGTACGCTACCGCGCTTCCGGGTCGGCGCGAGTTCTGCATCCACGTGTGGTCGCTGCAGTCGCGGATGCCGCCGGCTTCCGCAGCACAGACATCGCGCAGCCCCGGAATGTCCGGATCACCGGCGGCCCCTCCGTGAACATCAGCATAGTGATCGCTCCTCGCGCGACATCTCAGCGCCGCTCAGGCCGGCAAAGGCCTGGAGCGCAACGCCAAAGCCAATCCACAAACCGTCGATCGGCCTTTGAAGTGTGACCGCGACCATGAACCGGTCAAACTGAGAATGTCCTAATCACGATAGACCCGCTCAGTCGGACCGTCGCGGTGAGCCGGCCTCAGCGTGATGACGACAGTGCTCTTGGCCAACACACGACCAGCAGAGTGGGCATGTCATCTTCCCGAAAAGCTGGGCCGGAAGTGCATCGTCAAGGTTTGAAAGAGCCCGCCGCAGGCGACGCGTTTGCAGTGAATCACTTTGCGGCGGACTGTCGAGCTGGCGAGAAAGGGGTCTAAGGCGATGCCTCAGACTGGGCGATTTTCGCTTCTGTTCTTCACCGGCTCCATTTTGGCTAGGCCGTCCTCGTATGAGATCTCCGTGTATGATCCATCGATTTCCTTGGCAGCATCGAGCAAGTAATCGAGCCTCGCGGCGGTACCGAGCTTCTTGAGGTCGTTCTTGTCGATGCCGGCGAGGTCCATCATCTCCTTCCATACGGTTGATTCATTGCAAGGCAGAATGCGGAAGGTGATGTCGCCTATTTTAGTGCGGTACTTCGCAAGCAGATCAATGTTGTTGCAGAAGATGAAATAGCTGCCGTTGGGGCTCAGCCTGCCATCCAGCACCTTCGCGGCCTCGGGTAGATAAGCGAAAGAATGCAGATATCCGGCAAGGACTGGGATGGCTGGTTCGCCTTCTTGTGCGATTGCAAGAACTTGTTCGATGGAATAATCCGGTGGTCGTTTTTCGTCGGCGAACTGGGCTTGGAACTTCAGCGCGATGTCGCCTCGAAATCCAAATCGCCCCGACTTCGTTGTTTCACTCTTAAGCACCGCATTCAGCAATCGCCCCTCCTTGTCCAGCGGGCCAAGAGCGGTGTTGTCGATCGAGGTCATGGAAGCCTCCTCATCAATTTGTGGTGTGCACGGGTCGCCCAATGCGACGTGCCCCTACCTTCCTGCAAGTTGTTTGCCGTCCGCGATGTCTGCAGCGACGTAGAGCGTAAACGGCGGCTTGGCGCGATTTGCGTGGATACCTGCTGCCACCATCACGAGGCCTCGCACGCATGACATCCTGCTGCCGGAAAACCGCCTGTCGCGAACCCGACAGGTCGCAAATCGAGTGGTGGGCCTCTGCAACAGAAGCTGGTTTCACCTGCATCTCGACTGGCATGGGATTTGCCATTTGTGCTTTGCGAGAGAACTGAGAACGAGCCAGAGATGATCAACCTAACGGATAGCGCTATCAACGCACTGAAGGCCGCAATCTCCTCGACTGCGCAGCCGGCAAGCGGTTTACGGATCATGATCGAAGGCGGCGGCTGCCAGGGATTCACATATAAAATGGGTCTTGCTCATGAGCCAAGCTCCGATGAGACCGTGTTCGAGCAAGGCGGGATTAAAGTCTTTGTCGACAACGCGAGCCGGGCGCATCTCAACGGCACCACGATCGATTTCGTGGTGTCGCTCGAAGGATCAGGATTCCGCTTCGATAACCCAAATGCCAAATCGAGCTGTTCATGCGGCAAATCGTTCAGCTGAGTCGCCTTGGTACGCTTGGCAATGGAATGAGCATCGAACATGGGCGTGAAGGCTGAACGGACGAAGCCGTCTTCGACTATCGAGCCTTTCGATCGCGAGCGGATTGTCCGCGCCGTGCTCGATGAGAGTCGGGGACATTGTGAGCTCGTCGCAATAGACGGCAACAAGATCATGGTCGGGCTCGCTGGCGCTTGCATGGTATGCAAGCTTCCGGGCACGACGCTCGCGGCCATTCAGGCGGGCCTGAGCGAGCGGCTCGGACAGTGTGTCCGCCTGATCCCGCTGCCCGGAGCTGCCAAAGTGAGGGCTTAAATGCAGAGCGAACTCTCCGTGCAGCCGATTTACCTAGACAATAACGCCACGACCCCTGCACATCCCTTGGTGGTCGCCGCAATGCTTCCATTCTTCTCTGGGCAATTCGGCAATGCGTCGTCCGGGCATGCATTCGGCATTGAGGTTGCACCCGCATTGACGCAGGCGCGCCGAAATGTGCAGGCTCTTATTGGCGCGGCATTCGATCACGAGATCGTTTTCACCTCCGGCGCGACGGAATCTGACAACACTGCAATCCTGTCCGCGCTCGCCGTGCAGGAAGGACGCGACGAGATCGTCACAACCGCCGTTGAGCATTCGGCCGTGCTGTCTCTTGCCGAGGAGCTAGGCCGACGAGGAATCAAGATCCATGTCATTCCGGTCGATGCAAGCGGTCGATTGGACATCGAGAGTTATGGCAATGCCTTGTCGGAGCGTACGTCAGTCGCCTCGATCATGTGGGCCAATAATGAGACCGGTACGATTTTTCCGGTGAAGTCCCTCGCCAAGATGGCGCGCTCAGTCGGCGCGCTCTTTCACACCGATGCAGTCCAGGCCGTCGGGCGGATTCCCATTGACCTGAAGACGACGGACATCGATATGCTGTCGCTCTCCGGCCACAAGCTCCATGGTCCGAAGGGCGTCGGCGCGCTGTATGTGCGCAAGGACATTAAGTTCCGGCCGCTGATCTTCGGCGGCGTGCAAGAGCGGCGTCGCCGCGCTGGCACCGAAAACGTCCCAGGCATTGTTGGCCTCGGCAAGGCGGCGGAACTCGCGGCGGCACACCTCATACAAGATCAGATCCAGATTTGCGCCTTTCGCGACCGGCTGGAGCGCGGCATTCTCGCGCTCGGCGGTTGCATCGTGCTTGGTGATATCAAAAACCGCCTGCCAAATACCTCTAACATTGCCTTCGAGCGTCTCGAAGCGGAGGCCATCGTCCACCACCTGAATCGTGACGGAATTGCCACCTCACTCGGTTCAGCCTGCGCGTGCGGCTCGATGGAGCCGTCCCATGTCCTGCGCGCGATGAGAGTAGCGCCGGCGTTTTTGCGCGGTGCGGTTCGCTTCTCGCTCTCGCGAGAGACGGCGCTGGATGAGATCGATCGTGTGCTGCAAGTCCTGGCGCACATTACTTCCGAACAGAGAGCCCTGTTGCGTGCGTGTCAGGAGCGTGCGGGCGAGAGTTCGCAACCTGCAGAGCCCCTATGAAGGTCATGATTCGTCGTTCGCCTGAGACAGGCCTTTCGATTTATGTACCCAAGAAAGATCTTGAGGAGCCGATCGTCGGCTGGGAGCACGAGACGCTGTGGGGTGGTTGGATTAAAATCGCAAACGGCTGGGTGCTCGACCTACCGCCGATGGCGAGCGACACCACCCTACCAATCACCATAAACGCCAAGAAGCGCGGCGGCGAAGCAACCGAAAAATGAAACTCCGTGTCTATGGACGTCGTCAAACTGGGATGTCCAGGGAAGTCTTGGCGGGCGCGGTGAGCGCGTACCGGTCAACGCGACAGCCCATGCAGCCTTGTTCGGAACCAAGATCGTGCTGCCGCGCGCTGCCAAAGGCAGTATCTTGGCCGGGGCGCAGCATCGAGGCATCCGGCCAGCGGGATGGCATTGGTGGGGAGGCCTTCGCGACCTCCCCTTTTCGGCGGCCGCCAGGCCGCTCGTTGCATTCCGCGCGTCTTAACAGCGTCAGGCCAATGGCTGGACTCCATAAGGTTCAGCTTTGAATGGTTGAGTCGCGCGCCGGCCCAGATCGCAGGCTCAGAAGTATCAACCTTCGTGATGATCCCTGACCCTGGCGAGCGGGCGTTTCTCTTCACCTGGTTGACAATGCCCTTCCGGAGCATCACGCAGGGGTCCGCGTGATCTTCCATGGCATAGGTCAGTCACAAGACTGCTTTCTCTGCTTCTAGGCTCGCCTTATCAACCTGTCCTTCAAAGCGCCCCGGACGTCTTTTGCGGATTGTGCTTTGCCTAGGCGTCACGTTCTGACGGAAGATCAACTTTCAAACGACGCCACCCGCCTGCCGTTTGCCGAAGCCATAGCTGAAGCTGCCTGCCGGGCCTCAAAACAATGGTGTCAGCGCTGTTGTGATCGCAACCCTTGTCAGCTTTCCAACATGAATTGATAAAGCTAACAATCGACCAGGGCTTAGCTAAGTACTTGAAAGCGAAGTTTTAAATTCATCCTGCAGGAATGGCACGCCAGTTGCTCTTGGCTTTCCAGAAAGACTCTGGGGATGCTTGCCGAAAGGGTTCGGCTTGCGAAGAGAATTGGAACAATGAGTACTTCAGCGCAACACCAGGTATCCTGCGGCGGCGAGATCAGCGAGACCATGCAAGTCATGGCGACGCACAAGGGCTGCGGTACGATCGGTGGCAGCGGTAAGTCAAGCTGCGGATCTCAGGCTGGCATCGCCAATCTGCCAATTGAGATCTGGGAAAAGGTGAAGAACCATCCGTGTTACAGCGAGGAGGCGCACCACCATTATGCCCGCATGCATGTCGCCGTCGCACCCGCCTGCAATATCCAATGCAATTACTGCAATCGTAAGTACGATTGCGCCAACGAATCCCGTCCTGGCATTGTCAGCGAAAAGTTGACGCCGATGCAGGCCGCCAAGAAGGTGCTGGCGGTCGCTTCCGCGATCCCTCAGATGAGCGTGGTCGGTGTTGCCGGTCCTGGCGATCCGCTCGCGAACCCGGACAAGACATTCAGGACATTCGAGCTCGTCAATAGGCTCGCGCCAGATCTCAAGCTGTGCCTCTCGACGAACGGCCTTGCGCTACCCGATCATGTCGACACAATCGCGAGACTCAAGGTCGACCACGTGACGATCACGATCAACATGATCGATCCCGAAATTGGTGCAAAGATCCATCCGTGGATCTTTTACGGCCATAAGCGCTGCACCGGCATTGAAGCCGCAAGAATACTCAGCAATCGACAGCTCCAAGGGCTGGAGATGCTCACCGCGCGCGGCGTCCTGTGCAAGGTCAACTCGGTGATGATCCCCGGGATTAACGATCAGCATCTGGTCGAGGTTAACAAGGCCGTGAAGTCGCGCGGCGCCTTCCTGCATAACGTGATGCCGCTGATATCGTCGCCGGAGCATGGGACCGTCTTCGGCCTCAGGGGGCAACGCGGCCCGACTGCACAGGAAGTGACAGCATTGCAGGATAGCTGCGAAAGCGAGATGAACATGATGCGTCACTGTCGCCAGTGCCGGGCCGACGCCGTCGGACTGCTCGGGGAGGACCGTGGCGCGGAGTTCACAATGGAAAAAATCATGGTGATGGACATCAAATACGACGAGCAGGCCCGGAAGGAGTATCAGGCTAAGGTCGAGAAGGCGCGCACCGCGAAGCTTGCGGCCAAGCAGGACGCGCTTGCGCGGCTCGCCAGCGCGTCCAGCGAAATCAAGGTGTTGGTGGCGGTTGCAACCAAGGGCTCGGGATTGATCAACCAGCACTTCGGCCATGCCAAGGAGTTCCAGATTTACGAGCTCTCGACTTCAGGCGCAAAATACGTTGGTCATCGAGCAATCCATTCCTATTGCCAAGGTGGTCATGGCGAGGACAGCAAGCTCGAAATGGCCATCGGCGCCATCAAGGATTGCCACGCCATATTCGTGTCAAAGATCGGCGGCTGCCCGAAGGCCGAATTGATCAAGGCCGGCATAGAGCCGGTCGATCGGTACGCCTGCGAGTTCATCGATGGCTCGGTCACCGCCTGGTTCAAACTCTATCTCGATAAAGTCAATGAGGGGAAGATCCATCACGTTGAAAGGGTCGATGCAGCGGCCCGCTCCAACGCGCTGACTTCCGCCGCCTGAGGATGGGTTCAAGTAATGCCGTTCAAGATCATCGCGTCGCAATGCACGGGCTGTTCGGCGTGCGAAACGCAATGCCCGAACCTCGCTATTTCCGAGCGAGCCGGCGTTTTCCTGATTGATCCTGAGAAATGCACCGAGTGCGCCGGCTACTTTGACGAGCCACAATGCGTGGCGGTTTGCCCCGTTGACAATACATGCGTGCTCGACGCGGCGCTGCCGCGTCACCAGGAGCCTGCTTGAGGGCCACGATGGATGTCATGACGACACTAGCGGTTCAGAAACTCGGGCGGTTGATGCTCCGCATTGACAGGCGGCGGCCGCGGCTGTGCGAGACGTTGTATCGAACTGTGGAACGGGGACGACAGCATGAGCAACATCGCCCGCGATAGTGAGATCGTCGAGCTGACGGACGCCCCCTTGTTTGACTATGGCGACAAGGTGCGGGCCAACCGCACCATCCGCAACGACGGCACTTATGTGGGCAAGGAGATTGGTGAGGTTCTGGTCAAGAAAGGTGAGCTTGGCTATGTCGTCTCGATCGGCACGTTCCTACAACAATTTTATATCTATGGGGTCGAATTCCTCGGCTCCGGCTATCGCGTCGGCATGAAAGGCAAGGAGCTCGACCTAGTCAGGCGAAGCCGCGAAGGCGAGGAGCCTTCCTTGCCAGGAGCGGCATCCCGATGATCGAACCAAGACTGCCAAGATACCAGTCAGGCCAACGTGTCAAGGCGGCGATAGATCTGCTCAATGACGGTTCCTTTCCGGACGCGTCGCCGGAAGAGTGTCTAGTCAGCGTCGGGCACGTTGGTGAGATCGTCCAGATCGGTCGCCATACGGACGCGAACCTATTCATTTATATGGTCGACTTCGGCAAGCAGTTGGTGGTTGGCTGCATCGAGGCAGAAATTTCTGCAGTCTAGGAGGTTGCGCAATGAACGCGGCAATCATCAGAAGACATCATTCCGGCTTGCCTGCACATCCCAACGAGCTCGACCGATGGCGAATCGTGCGCGCACTCACGAAGCGCGAGCGCTACCGATATGTCTCGCCAGAGGTGACTGCGGTTCCTGGCGGCTATCTGGTCGAGAGCCCGTGTTGCTCAGGCAATATCAATGCGGAGGGCGGCCTGGTCGAGATCGCGCTGCTGCGCCACGACAGGACTGGGGCGGCATGGCAGCTGTTCCGCAAAGATCACGGTAAGGGCGTCTGGGAGTGGCATTCGACCCATCAACGGCTTGGCTTGGCGACAACGGTTCTGAATGCCGATCCTGAACGTTTATTCTGGCGATGAGGATTTGTGGATGGTGTGAAGGTGAATTGACCATGATTGAGCAGACGCTCGCCGCTATTGACACAGGCTCTCAGCCCTGCCTGACGCTCCGGCAGAAATTTCCACATCTTGCCTGGATTTGTTGCGACGCCTCCGACATGACGCACACTCCGTTCCGCCGGTTTGGCCAGTTCGACCTGCATTCACTCCACCGCGGAGATCAATGTGCGCAGATCACGAATGATCCGCGGCGCGCCAGCGGCATTGTGCTGGCCAAGCGCTCTGCCATGTCATGATCAAGCAATCGCTGCCGGTGCCAGGCTCACAGGGCGCTAGGCCCGCGGGTTTTTTGCCATGCCGTCGTGCCCGGCCTGGCGAAATATCACGATCAGGTCGCTCGCTCGTTCATCGGGTCCATGACACGGGGCAGGCGATGGTCTCGCATCTTGTTCGCTGAGGATGGAATTTCCTGGCTATCTCTACGTGGCCCCTTCGATCAAGAACACTGCGGCGGTCAAATGAGGAAGAGCAAGCCGTGCTCGGTCAGCTGACGAAGAAAACCTCATCCGTCGCAGGATGTCCGCAGAACCGAGCAGGTATGAGAGGACGTTTATTCTTCGCGCGGTAACGCCGTACACTCGTGAAGGCCGGTTCATCATGCGCGGGAGCACAACGATCGTCCTGGCCGATCCAGCGAGCGCTTTCGAGTTGTTGTTTGAAGGACCGAATCGAGCATCCCTGTCTCGATAGCTTGCTTCCATGTTGAACCGCCTGGCGCGCGTCGGGAATCGGGTTGGTCACGCGGATAAAGATACAGAAGGACAGAGAACAAATTCGCGTGTAGTTCATGTTCTTATCTGGAAGATAAAAGCCCGCTTGAATAGTTGCCGATGGTCATTGATATGGTAATGGGAAGCGGTTGCGTCGTTTTTCAAAAACAAGGCGCTGCAGATAAATGTGCAACGCGAAATCGGAGAACATGACGTGGCAAAAAGCACCAAGCGCAAAGAATATAGTAAGGACGAGGTCAAGCTGCTCAAGGCGCACTCAAGGGCCCGCACCCCGGTAGTTAGGGTTTCAAAGCTTATGAAGCGATCCGAAGGCTCCCTAAGGCAGAAAGCGTCCACCTTGGGGATTGGCTTGGGTCACCAGCGCTGAGATGGGATCAAGCTTCGGAAATCGACCGGTGTGATGATCGAGATCGTCAGGCGGCGTGCGATTACTGGCCAGTTGGTCGTCTCAGGCTCGGCGCCGACGGTTAGGTCGCGCGGCGAACGAGCTGACCGGCTTCTCCGTCGATCCGGTTACTTGACCTAAACCCGACCGATTGTCGTGTTCAATCAGCGACTCAACCGAATCGCTCGTCGCAACGTGCTGCTTAGGCGCTGAATATAGATTTGCCGGGCCCGGAAAATACGTTGTGCGAGCGCGTCGATCGACGGCAGGCACACGTCGTTCGCGGCTAAGCCATCTGCCGCTGCGTCCATCCTTCTCAAGGCGCGGCGACTGAAACCTAGAATGCCCCAAGCGGGAGAGATTGGTACCCTGTTTCCGACCCCGTGGGCGCTGGATCGCCCCCTTGAAGTTGCATGCCGGTAAGCCGCAGACAAAAGAGAACCGCGGTCCGGCCTACGACGAAGTATAAGGAACTCCGGCGGGAGATGTGCGTCCGGCAGGCGCAGAAGCGTACAAGCGTTTGTATGTTCATGGGCAGCCGCGCTGGCATCCGCTTGTGTTCGGGATGATGTGAGGTGAGCGAAGCGGCCGTGAACGCTGTTCATCGTCGTGATCGAGACCGTGGATATCGCCGCCGCGACTGCCGCGCGAATATCGCGGCGGCGGCGTCAGAGTTCATGACCGGTAAAGAGACCTGAATTGCGGGTCGCACGCGCTAGCAGTGTTTGCGGCAGCATCGTCTCACCTGACATCATCGAAGAACGATTGCGTCTGACGTCCCGCGGCCGGAACGCTCGTCCAACTGCACGATCGATATGTTGCCTCAGGCAATTTTAAGCGTGTCGCCGCCGATTTCGCGGTTGCAAGGGCAGAGCTCATCAGTCTGTATCGCATCCAGAACGCGTAACGTGTCGGTGGGGCTGCGGCCGACATTGAGGCTAGTCGCATAGACATGCTGGATCGTGTTCTCAGGATCGACGATGAAGGTATAGCGATGTGCGATGCCATCACGCGAGCGCACTCCAAGGCCATCGACCAGTGCGCCCTTGGTGTCGGCAAACTGCCAGATGGATAGACGGTGCAGGTCCTTATGGTCACGCCGCCAGGCGAGCTTGCAAAACTCGTTATCGGTCGACCCACCAAGCACGATTGCGTCGCGACCGGCGAAATCCTTCGTCAGGCGGGCAAACTCGGCGATTTCGGTCGGGCAGACGAATGTGAAATCCTTCGGGTAAAAGAAGATGACTTTCCATTTGCCGGGGAAACTTCTCTCAGTCAGCGTCTCGAAAGCGCTTTGCCCATCCTCCTCCTGCAGGTGAAAGCCGGGCTTCACGCCTATGATGTCGAACGGCGGCAACTTACTTCCAATTCCAAGCATATTGTCCTCACAACATCGGGTCACACGGAACATCGTTCCACGACTGAGCAAGCAATATGCCACCCGATCTGGCGGCAAGTGCCCGCCATGCCCGTCGTGGAACATTCGCCTTTGATGGTGGCGATGTCCTCGAGCCCGATCTGCAACATGTCGTCTCCTCAATTGTCTCGGGCGTAAGGCGCGGGATTTCCCGTTTGTGCTCCTTGGCCGGCGCTCGCAGTGGAATCCGAGCGCCGAGGCTTTGTCGGGTTTCTGTCAGAGCCCTTGCGGCTGTCCGGTCCGCCACAGCATGCCGGCGTCCGAGGCCACGCTGTTAGTCGAGGGTGATCAGAGGCTTAATGCAGGTGCGAAGGAAATGGCACGCCAGTTGCTAACTGGATGGAGCAACAACGAGCGAGGGCTGAGGGCACGCCGACGCTGATGGCGAGCGATGGCCTCCTTCCCGAAACTCGTGTGCCCATGGTTTCTACGAGAGAAACAGGCTCGCGCATTCGGCGCGAAAAAATTAGCAATCGGTTGATGGAGAGCAACATGTCTTCGCTGAGACAAATCGCGTTTTATGGCAAGGGTGGCATCGGCAAATCGACGACGTCGCAAAATACGCTGGCGGCCCTTGCTGAGCTGGGCCAAAGGATTCTGATCGTCGGCTGCGATCCCAAAGCGGACTCGACTCGCCTCATCCTGCACGCCAAAGCGCAAGACACCATTCTGAGCCTGGCGGCGAATGCCGGCAGCGTCGAGGACCTCGAAATCGAGGACGTCATCAAGCTCGGCTACAGGGACATTCGATGCGTCGAGTCCGGTGGTCCGGAGCCGGGGGTCGGCTGCGCCGGACGGGGCGTGATAACGTCCATCAACTTTCTGGAAGAGAATGGCGCTTATGAGGACATCGACTACGTCTCTTACGACGTGCTCGGCGACGTCGTCTGCGGCGGCTTCGCGATGCCTATCCGTGAGAATAAGGCACAGGAAATCTACATCGTGATGTCCGGCGAGATGATGGCGATGTATGCCGCCAACAACATCTCCAAGGGTATTCTGAAGTATGCGAATTCCGGCGGCGTGCGTCTCGGCGGGCTGATCTGCAACGAGCGGCAGACCGACAAGGAGCTGGAGCTTGCCGATGCTCTTGCCAAGAAGCTCGGTAGCCGGCTGATCTACTTCGTGCCGCGCGACAATGTCGTGCAGCACGCGGAGCTGCGCCGAATGACGGTGCTGGAATACGCGCCGGACTCGAAGCAGGCGGATCACTATCGCAATCTCGCGACCAAGATCCACAATAATGCCGGACAAGGCGCTATCCCGACGCCAATCAGCATGGACGAGCTCGAAGATATGCTCATGGAGCACGGCATCATCAAGCCCGTCGACGAGAGCCAGGTCGGCAAGACCGCTGCCGAGCTCGCCGCTATTTCGGCATAGTTCATGTTGTCGGCCTTCTCGATCCGGGAAGGCCGACATCGTCCACTCAGAAGCTGTGCGAAAGTTATGATCGGCACACAAGGAAAAACAGCCGACACGATCTCATCTCGCGTATCGGTAGCTCACGCCGCCGAGCAGCGCGACGCGAGTGAGCTCTACCAGCTTCTGACCGGGCGCCATCCGGCAGAAGTCGACATCAGCGACAATGATGACTTCGATCACCATGTGCTCGCTTGCATTCTGGCCACATCAGCCATGGATGGCGGCCAACTTCCCGAGCGGGCTGGCTTGACCAACCAGGAGCTCAATGCGCTGTTGGTGCAATACTTCCCATCCACCCCGGTCAGGAGCTGTACCTGGCGCGATCAGTCCGCCTTACCGGCGCCTGACGAGACAGTTATGGTACGCGACCTCCTGCTTGCGCAACGTTCCACTCATGGCGAGGTTGGCGGCTGGCTCGCGACGATGATCGCGCGGCGCGCCATGGAGCCTAATCACTTGTGGGAAGATCTCGGTCTGCGGAAGCGGGATGAATTGTCCCGTGTCCTCATGCGCCATTTCAGGCCGCTGGCGGCTCGCAATACGAAGAACATGCGCTGGAAGCGCTTCTTCTATCGCATGCTATGCGAAGATGACGGCCTGGTGATGTGTACCACGCCGGTCTGCACGGAATGCAATGATTTTGATCTTTGCTTCGGCGAAGAGAGCGGGGAGAGCCGGATGGCCGGACGTCGGCGGGATCATCTGCGCCGCCTTGATGACACCGTCCAAGCCGTCCCAAGCTTGAAAGGCTGAGTTCATTATTGATACCCCTCTTTGGCGCCATTGCGGGTATATCCTACGAGCTTTCGGCCACCTGTCGCATGGGGTGAAAACAGACCGGGGCAAACGATTGCGCGTACCCGACCCACGGGCCGAGGCGGCGTCTGATGATCGCGGGTTGATATCTGGCGGAGCCGACAACGCGCCGCTGAAGGAAGTTGCCGTCGCACTCAGACAGCTCTGTTGCGTTGATACCGGCGTGCTGCTATCCGAACTGGGAAAAAGTCGCGGTCGTCGTTGCAGCCGCTGCGTCCCGTACCGTCCCGCTCAACAAGGCGATGGTCGACGAGCATGTCTTTACCAATGAATCCGGCATCCACGTCCACGGGCTGTTAAAGGACCTGGCGCAGCTACGAAGGGCTAGACCCGGGGCTGCTCGAGCGCTCCCCCCGGATTATGATCGGCAAGCATTCAGGGTTCGCCGCGATTACCTTGCTGCTATCGTGCAACTTTCTTTCGGCGCCGAGCAAAGCGAAACCATCCCCGCGCCCGTCCGCAAGCATGCCATCGAGCACCAAGGTCTGGTTGCGCAGGAAACGGTGGTGGCGATTTGGCGCGACATTCACGAGAGCTCGCTCGTCAACAGCGAATCAGCCACGCGCGTCGCGCGATCGGTTGAAACATTCCAGCCTGGTCGTTTCTGGGCGCGGATCGAGATGGAGGTTGAGAATGACGACGGATGGGATCCTTGCGCGATTGAACAAGGCCTCGGCGGCAGAGGATTTTTTTGCACTGCTCGGCGTCGAGTACGATGCGAAAATCGTCGATGTGGCGCGGCTTCACATCCTGCGTCGCATGGGCCAATATCTCGCAGGCGAGGAGTTGACTGGTGCATCTGATCCTGAGATCACCGCGCGTTGCAAGACCACGCTTGAGCGCGCCTATGCCGACTTCGTCACGTCCTCCCCGATCGAACAGCGCGTATTCAAGGTGCTGAAGGATGCGACCGCACCACAAGCGAACATGCATCCCGCATTGGTCCAGCTCGATTTGTTGGAGTGAATTGAGCTTATATGTCGTGCTCTGGACCGTGAAGGTCCCGAGAGCCTGACAGCAAGCCATGGCTTCGAATTCGAGCGGAAAGCTGCAGTTGCGGCCTCGCGGATCCGCAGTTCATCACCACGGCTCCTTAGGGGCCAATCACGACTCGCCGCCGATATTTCCATCCTTTCGAGCTGGTACGCAGGTGTGCCTATCTCCTGCAATCATGCGCCGGCAGCGGGACCGCACATGTTGCGCGGAAAACTCAGCAAGGTTCAGATGAGTGTGTTCTGTCGCATTCCGGACACGGGTCAGTACGGTCTCGAATGTTTCGACCTCGTGAGAGGCCGCCAATCCGACTTACTTCTTCAGTAAGATTTGAAATAGCGGCCAATTTTCATCGCCTGCGCAATTGGTACGACAATTGCTGACATATGCTCAGCTAGTTTGGAGCAGCGCATGCACGTCTTGGTTCGCATCGATTTTATTTTTGACGCCGCGCAGGTTCGCGCGCGCTGCCTGCCGGCACCATAATGCGTCGCGGCGCCAAAGCGATGGTCGCATACCTGGCTGAGCTGAAAGGTGCGTTTGATTCGTGCGCCCCCGTTGGCCGATCCCTGGCCGAGGTTTCGCGCGGAGAGCCGTTGCTCAACAGCGCCGGCCGTGCGGCGCTGTTGACCGGGCGCCTTGAGCGCCGCCCCTCCTGTCCTCGCCAGGAGTTGCGGGCCTGTCGCTATGATCGGCAAGAAACAAGCGCACTCGGAGCAATGAGATCGCGCTTCCACCGGCAACGACGCGGCCGACAATCGTACCAGCCGAGCCCCTCGCAGGTCCTTGATCTGTTGCACCTCGGTTGCATCTCTAAGATGAGGAGGACCAATCGATCGGCACGCCTGACCGGCCCGGTCGGTGCCTTAGGAGTGCCGGGAACCAAACCGTCGTCCCAGAATGCCGCATCCGGAACGAACCGGAAGCGCGTGCTTCCGGGCTCGTCGTCAAGGTCCAGCAACGGTTGTATCGGCCCCACGCGGCTGCCAGGCCGTGCTGACGCGATGCCGGCCGGCATCCGGCCCGACGCTTAACTGAAGAAATCTTCAAGCGCAAATTCCAACCTGGAGGCGGAGCATGCGCCGCTGGCGAGCCGCTACTGAATGCGAATGGGAGTACAGATGATGAGCACCGCACCGAAAAGTGCAGCTCCGGCCGCGGGTGGTGGTCGCGCGGCGACCAAGAGGGAACTGCCCGAGCGATTTAAGCCGTATAAGCACGTCTGGGTTTTCATCGAGCAGGAACGCGGGGTTGTGCACCCCGTCTCATGGGAGCTGATGGGGGCCGGCCGCCGGCTCGCCGACAAGCTCAATGTTGACCTCGCCGCGGTTGTCATCGGCCCGGTCGGGGAGACAACGCAGCAGGCGGTCGCCGAATCGTTCTGCTACGGCGCCGACCTCGCCTATATCGTCGCGGACAATCTCTTGGCCGATTATCGCAACCAGTCCTATACCAAGGCCCTGTCAGAGCTGGTCAACACTTACAAGCCGGAAATCCTACTCCTAGGGGCAACAACACTCGGCCGTGATCTCGCCGGCTCATTGGCCACCACACTGCTCACCGGCCTAACTGCCGACTGCACCGAGCTCGATGTCGATGCCGACGGCTCGCTTGCAGCGACCCGGCCGACGTTTGGCGGCTCACTGTTGTGCACGATCTACACACTCAACTATCGTCCACAGATGGCAACCGTCCGTCCGCGCGTGATGCCGATGCCCGAGCGCGTGACAGGCGCCGTCTCGCGCGTCATCTCGCATCCGCTCGGGCTTGTAGAAGAAGATATCGTCACAAAGGTCCTGTCCTTCCTGCCAGACCGCGATTCTACAAAGTCCAACCTTGCCTATGCCGACGTTGTCGTCGCTGGAGGGCTCGGTCTGGGATCGCCTGAAAATTTCCAACTGGTACACCAGCTCGCGGACGTGCTTGGCGCCGAATATGGCTGCTCGCGGCCGCTGGTCCAGAAGGGCTGGGCCACCTCGGACCGACAAATCGGCCAGACCGGGAAAACCATCCGGCCAAAGCTCTATATCGCGGCCGGCATTTCTGGCGCTATCCAGCATCGCGTCGGCGTGGAGGGCGGCGACCTCATCGTTGCCATCAACACTGACAAGAACGCTCCGATCTTCGACTTTGCCCATATCGGCATCGTCACCGACGCCATTCGACTATTGCCAGCATTGACCTCTGCATTCCGCGCGCAGCTATCGCCGCACTCGCACGACCGCATCGCTGGCTAGGGGAGCTTGTTATGATTCAGGAAAGATTCGACGCCATCGTCGTCGGTGCTGGCATGGGCGGGAACGCGGCGGCGCTTACAATGGCCGAGCGGGGTCTGAAAGTGCTGCAGCTGGAACGCGGCGAGTATTCCGGGTCGAAGAACGTGCAAGGGGCCATCCTTTATGCCGATATGCTGGAGAAGCTGATCCCGAATTTCCGAGAAGATGCCCCGCTTGAGCGGCATCTAGTCGAGCAACGCTTCTGGTTCGTGGACGAGCGTTCGCACACCGGGATTCACTATCGATCCGATGATTTCAACGAGGAGAAGCCGAACCGCTACACCATCATCCGTGCCCAGTTCGATAAATGGTTCTCCCAGAAGGTCCGCGAGGCCGGCGCTACGGTGCTGTGCGAGACCACGGTGACCGAGCTCCTCCAGGATTCCCATGGCAGGGTCGTCGGGGTGCGCACAGACCGCGATGGGGGTGAAATCCATGCAGATGTTGTCGTGCTGGCCGAGGGGGTGAACGGAGTGCTCGGGACGGGTGCGGGCTTAAGAGGGCGGCCGAAACCGGACAAGGTCGCACTCGCGGTTAAGGAGATGCATTTTTTGTCACGTGAGACAATCGATGCTCGCTTCAATCTCAAAGGGGACGAGGGGCTCGTCATCGAAGCGGCAGGAACCATCTCCCGCGGCATGACCGGTATGGGCTTCATCTATTCCAATAAGGAATGCATCTCGCTCGGTATTGGCTGTCTTGTTGCCGACTTCCAGCGTACCGGCGAGACGCCTTACGGCCTGCTCGAGGGTTTCAAGCGTCACCCGTCCGTCGCGCCGCTCATCGAGGGTTCGGAAGTCAAGGAATATTCTGCGCACTTGATCCCCGAAGGTGGGTACAGGGCGATCCCGCAGCTTTGCGGGGAGGGCTGGGTGGTCGTCGGAGACGCCGCTCAGCTTAACAACGCCATCCATCGCGAGGGGTCCAATTTGGCGATGACGTCGGGCCGTATCGCGGCGGAAGCGATCTGCCTTATCAGATCGCGAAAAGATCCGATGACGGCCAAAAATCTTTCACTTTACAAGAAAATGCTAACTGATTCTTTCGTGATCAAGGACCTGAAGAAGTACAAGGATATGCCGGCACTCATGCATACCCACTCGCAGAACTTCTTTCTCACATATCCGCAGCTCTTCTCCAAGGCGATGCAGGATTACGTGCGCGTCGACGGCATACCAAAGCTCGAGAAAGAGAAGCTGATGCTGAGCTCGTTCATCAAGGCGCGGTCTTGGAGTGGGCTGTTTAGCGATGCCCTGCGCATTGCCCGGGCCTGGCGGTGATCCAAACCTAAGACAACGACGAACGACGGAGCCAGAAACAATGCCGAGCGAGCCATCCCAACGTGTCGAGGATAAACTTTTCTACAACCGTTATCTTGTCGATTCCGGCCGTGCCCATATCAAGGTGCGTCCGCACACCACGCCATCCTCGCGGCTCTTGTCGATGTTGAAGGCCTGCCCTGCACGGTGCTACGAGCTCAGCGATAAAGGTCATGTTGAGGTGACAGTCGACGGGTGTATCGAATGCGGCACCTGCAGGGTGATCTGCGAAGAAAGTGGTGATATCGAGTGGAGTTACCCACGCGGCGGTTACGGTGTCCTATTCAAGTTCGGTTAAAACTTCGGGTGATGGCCCTGCCACGGCGGCTGCGTCGTTCTCGCGATCCAACGAGATCACGCATGAAATCGGGGTTAACCCGGGCACGTTCAACCGGTGTCCCAGTCTTTCCATCTACCCGGCGGGCCCTTGCATGGTGGACAAACGCAGTTTCCGGTTTCCGCTATAATATTCCCGAAGATAGCCAAAGCGAGCGGATCCGAAGCAAGGGTGCAAACGCAACGTCGTCCGTCTCGGATCTGGTCCACAGTCTGGTTGTCTTCCGGAATATCTGGCCGGTTTCGTCCTCCCTGGAAGGCTGGCGGTGATCCGCCCGCCGCCACCACCTCGCTGCCTATCACCTACTGACGGAATGTTGGAAGTAGGCCTTCGCTCGGCCGTAGCCACCGACCCGACAACATGCCATCCCGCGCCTTGTAGACTAGAAAAGCACGAGCGCATCACGAAAATAGCGCATTCTGAGTCCTTCGCGCGACCGCCGGTTCCGCGTTCGTCAGGCGGACTGCGCGCATGCACCACACAATTTTGCACTTCCATTCCGCTGTATCGCCGGGATATATCGTCCGCCGGAGAGCATGACGATGGTTCGGGTGCAAAAGAGCAGGGCAGCCGCTAACGCGCGGCGAGCAGATGCAGGGCGTGAGAGTTCGGTTGGCGACATCCAGGCTCGCATAGTCGAACTGAGAAGCTTGCCGCGCGAGAAGCTCGCGGACGCGGCGTTCATGCTCTCGATGAATGCACGAAGCCAGCGCGAGTTGATACGAGAGGCAATCGAGAAGCGCGCCGCGGTCGAGTTGGACTTTGGTCCGCCGGCGAAAGGGGATTTGGCGACCTATCTCGCCAATGATGTGGTCTCGACCTTACGCGACCATGTTGCTGAACTTCCGACCTTGCTGGACCTCTTGGTTCAGCGAGCGCCTGACGTCGGCTTCACCGTCCATCGGGAGGAGGCCGTTTCGCTGCTCGCCGCAATCGTTCGCGAACAGCGGCTCGAAGGAGTCCTTGAAGGCCTCAGGCTCGCCGGCCTTCTGAACGAGCCAGCTAAGCATCGCCATGACGGGATCGGTTCAGAAGTGGATTTGAGGGAAGCTGCCGACGGCACCTGAGTGGCGAGGGCGCTTTGAGGACAATCCCTGCAGATGGAATGTCTACAGGCAACAGGGACGTCGGATATCTCGGCGCCTGCTTGCGAGGTCAAAATCGCTTGAAATTCGCGGCGCAGTTCCTTGTCATCCGTTTATCGCTGACGCGGAGCTGCCATGCACGCTCCATTGCAGTCCCGAGCGCGTATAGCTCGGCGACCGTCGCGTTCGTGAACCCGAGAACCGCGGTTCGGAGCTTTCATGTTCAGTTGTAGCCCGCGGGGTGCGCTGCGCTCGTCGATCATGGAGCCTTTCGCTAACAGCGAAGCAAGGGAAATCACCGAAGGTGACGTCGAGCGAGCCGCGGCAATGTGTCAAAGCGGCGAAAGGCGTTCGCTCATAGCGAGGCGCTCTGGTGAAATCGGCCGTCCTTGTTTCCGGTCGTCACTGGCCGCGCGCCGGCGGACGACGGGGGAAGGCCAGGCAAGTATTCCGCGAGCTACTCGGCAACAGTGGACAAGCTCAGTTGCGGTCCGCCGCAACCTGACAAAGGGTCTTCTCGGGCCACGCTGGATCGTCGGGGTGACGCTCTGCCGCGCGTCTGCCATACACGCATGATCGTTGATCGATCTCCGGAGAACTGCGCCGGAAGTCGCCTCGCCTATTTGCTCGGTCGCGAACCGCACAGGGATTTCGTCGAACCTCGCGTGCACGAGCACGGCGAAGGCTTGGTCAAAACACGCCGCTGCGTGCGCCGAATAGCGTGTTTCCGCGCAACTACCGGGCCTGATACGTTCGTAAGCCCGCTCAGAGGCCAGGAAAGCGCCTCGCGTGCTGTGACTCAGCCGCACTTCACTGAGCTGCTGCAATAATCTGACCGCATCCGATCGCAACTTCTATCGCGATCAGCACGACTATAACCCTCCAGACGCAGCGAGCGCCGTGTCTCGATGATGCCCGTCAGCGCGTTGGCCGTTCCGGAGATGGCCGGCAGTTTGCGCTGGAGCATCTCAAGACGCTCCTTCAATTCGTATTCGTCTTTCAGACACGAATAGAGCCGCTCCAGCTCCGGCTTACCCCAGAGTGCGCGGGCTTATCGGCAATGGCTGCGCTCCCCGCGACACGCTGCTGGACCAGGAGCGCATCGCCGATCAGCTGGAGAATGCCCTTGGGCCCCCGCGCGGTCGGCCGCGCTCGGCTAGTTCAAGTGCAAAGGGTCTCTTCGCGCCGGCGGCCGCAGGATTTCCGATGCAAGAGGGGAGGTAGAACGATTGTTCGAAACGGCACAGGTTGAGCAAAGACGGGGTCCCCATGTGTGTTCAATTTCATCCAGAGTATGTCAGCTAGCTCACACGGCGAGCCTTGCGGGGGCGGAACGTTTCAAGGCGCAATCAGAGGCTTAAGCGCGGTGACGGGGCTGGCATAGCTGTTGCTATCGAAATCTCGCAGACCGAGCGGAGGCTGAGTGCACACCCGTCCGAGATGGCGAAAGCAGGACGTTAGCGGTGGACCGAGGTGCGGAAATTGAAATGCGGTTTCGAGCGGTCTACCACACAAGGCCCGAGTACAAAGGCAAGAGGGACCTGAGACCATGCATATCGAACCGGGAATAGTAACGGGCGCCAAGCTTGTGTTAAGCTACGCGATAGGCCTTGCGACGTGCTGCGTCGCCGCCAAGATTCTGGTCGAGACTTTGCGCGAGCGGGGCGCTCTGTCATTTGCCCTGCAAGCCATCGCTGCGACGCTTGTGTTCATGTTCTTCGAGATCCTGCCGCACGTTGCGGTTGGGGTCTCCGAGGTGCGCTTCGTCCCCGGCTCGATGCTGTTTCTGTTGTTCGGCGCGGCGGCGGCTGCGTTTGGTCTCGCGCTCGGCCTGTTGCTGCAAAACATACTCTTTGTTCCGGCCGACCTGCCGCAATTTGGTATGAATGCCACGACGCTTCTAGTGCCGCTGTTTGCGATCCAGGCGCTCGCCAATCGGCTCGTCCCGTCCAACACCGCGCATCGCGATCTGCAGTACAGCAAGGCGCCTGCCCTCTCGAGTGCATATCAGTCTGGTATCGTTGTCTGCGTCACGTTTTGGGCCCTCTACGGCGCGGGCTTCGGCGCCGCCAATCTCTATAACATCGCATGGTTCGCGGTTTCCTACGCACTTGTGGCCCTGGTCCAACTAGAGGTTGACCTGGCTGTGTTGGCGCTCGCGAAACAAGTTGGGCGGCGTGACTGCGGGCGGAGTTGTCGCCAACCGCCTGTAGAAGGCATGTTGCCGTTGATAACGACGACGGCTCGTCGGAGCGCCCGTTTTGCTCAAGCGATGCATACGCTTTCCCTTATAGTTGCCGTGAGCAGCGACCGCGCACGGCGCGTGCTCGCTATCGGTGCCAGCAAGGCGGGCGAGCTTATGCTCATTTCGGACAAGGCCGGGAAATCTTATCACGCCGACTTGCGGCTGGCCGTCTGCGCCTGCTTCGTCGCTAATCAGCGGACGCGCACGACGGATTTCGTCCTGCCGGCGCGCGTTGCAGTCGAGGCGGACTGCCGCAATGACGTGGAACAATGGCCTAATTCGGTCAGCGCAGCAGGCGGGTCACACAGCATCGTGGGCGAGGTTGGACGCGAGGGAGGTGTTGCGCTGCTCATTCAGGGACATTCATCTGTCGAGCGAGCTTACCTATTCAACATTAGCACCCTTCTGGGCACTGCGATCGAGCGCCTTTGGCCACTTGGCAGCGCTCTGCTGCGCTCATCGGGAATGGTCGCGGTCCGACAAAGAAAATCGCCATGCCAGGATTGATCATGGTGTTGACCATGCTCGCACTGTTCAGCATCGTCCTGGCCGGCGGGCTGACGGGGCCGGCAAAGGTCATCAGCACCGACACGCTTGAAATCAACAGAACACGCGTTCGACTCTGGGGCATTGACGCGCCGGATGAGACCCAAATGTGCCGAGATATCATGGGCAATCTCTATCAATGTGGCCTCAGGGCCGCGCGCGATCTTGAAAGCTTCGTTGAAGATCGCGAAGTCAGTTGCGTTCCAGTCCTGGAGGATGAGTGTGGACGGACGATAGCGACCTGTTCAGCTGGTGGCACCGATATTGGAGAATGGTTGGTGCGCAACGGTCTCGTGCTCGATTGGAAGCAATACTCCAGGGGACGATACTATGCTGCGCAACGCGCGGCCGATCGTGCCGGGCTGGGCTTATGGGCGGGCAGCTTTGCCGTACCTTGGTTATATCGAGCGTGCATTCGGTTGGGTGGTCGACCAGCCAGCTGTTCTGACGACGCGAACGCACATCCTTGATGGCTACCCCTACACCAGAATACGCGGTTGCTCCGCGTGAGGTGACAGTCACGGGCGAGCTGGCTCGATCGGGAGTGAGTCAAGCTCACCACTGCCGCCCAACCATGCTCAACGAGTAGGATGGTCTCGTACTCTTGGGCGGGATGGTCGGAAGCAGTTCGGAGCAAACGAAGACGCTCTGTCGATCATATCGTTCTGTGATGCATCTTCTCCCTGCAGCTCCGTAGGGCAGACATCGCATGACTCGGGCAAGCGACCTTTCTTGGCCGGCGCCCCGGAGCATCAGCGGCATACCTGGGATCCATTACTGTTCTATTCGTATTCGCGAGTTCGGTGGCGAATTGTTTGTGCCGCTCCGGGTGTTACATCGTGCCAGACGCCATGGCCGTGGGCACGCCGATTGCCGACGGGCGTATCGTCCTCACCATGGGCGTTCGCGTTACGACACTGAGGCTCGCGGTCAACAGGTCTCGGCCCAGAGGGCCTGAATCGGCATCCCGTTCACGGCGACTTTCTTCGGCCATCATCACTGCTCCCTTCTCGGCGCCGCGCCCCTCGGCGGTGCGCTGGAACGCGCCCAGGTCGACAAACACGGCGGCCAGTCTCTGCGATCGTTGCGGCGCTGACCTGCTGTTGGTCAATGCTTCGATGTTTTCGTCAGGACACGAGCTTCAGCCCGACAATGCCGGCCACGATCAGTCCGATGCTGGCAAAGCGAAACGCGGCGGCTGGCTCCCCGAACAGGATGATGCCAAGCGCTGCAGTGCCGACTGCACCGATGCCGGTCCAGACCGCATAGGCAGTTCCAATGGGCAGCGTCTTCAGAGCAAGGCCGAGCAGGATCACGCTGCCCGCCATGGCCGCGAGCGTGAGCACGGACGGAACGAGCTTGGTAAAGCCCTCGGTGTATTTGAGGCCAATTGCCCAGGCGACTTCCAGGAGGCCGGCGACCAACAAAATGCTCCAGGCCATGGCGACCCTCCGTTCATGACGGGGTCGTCCCCGCGGCTGATGTGATGATGAGCGGCAAGGCCGTCCTCGCCTGGGCTCCCGATTCGTTTCGATCAGTCAGGGTCAACTGCTCTCAAGGATGAGCATTCCGACCTCAGTGGCTCGGCGAATTCACATGTTCGACAAAGCAGAAAACCGTCCGCGCCGTTCATGCGACTGGCAATCTTGCCAAATGTCGCCCCTTCGAAGAGATCCTTGTGTCTCTCGCGGAGAAGGTTGCCCAGAACGTGGCGTCGCTCAAAATCCATGCAGCAGAAGGTAACGTCGCCGTTTGGCAGAAGAACATTCCGATATTGCCGTTCGTCTGGACATCTCAACGCTCCAAGGATTGGCTGTCGTGCTTCAACCATCCTAAGCTCGCCGCTCGCAGGCCTGCTGCGCGGGGGACGCGAGCGAACGAGCGCTTCGTCAGGTATTATGTCGAGTAGTTCAGGATGCACCTCGCCCATGACTATGAAGAGCAGTGACGAAATGCCGGCATCAACAAGTTGGCGCATCAAATCGACATAGTTGCGTCTGACGAGACCACTGTCCATATGCGTGCCGTCGTCAAAAACGTGCACCAGGAAACCGCGGAACTGCAACGCACGCAAGCGTCTTAGATCCCGCCCATTCATTCCTACGAGGGTTGTGAAAATCCGGATTCCATGGCCACACGCGTAGGCATGCTCAACCATTTCGGTGCAAGCCGGATTGAGCCAAGGCTCCGAATACCCGGAAAAGCTGATGTCCACAGTTGCTGGTACGCGCGCCAGGCATCGCTTGAAATCTTGCAAAGAAAGATGCTTCACGTCGGATATAGCCCTTTGCCGTTCGGCGAACTTGTCCTGCGGGCAATAAGAACATCCGACGACACAGCCCGTTGTCGTGGTTACCTCCAAGACCCTGCCGCCACTAATTGCAGAGCGCAGCTCCTGTGCAGTCATCGATTGTATATTATCCACGTCCGCGCTCCGCCATTGGGAACAAGGAGATCTTGAGGGGGTACCCTCGCGTTGCATCCCTCATGTCGGTTCGCTCATGCATCATCCTCGGTTCGTCGCCCATCACCGCGACACTTCACGGTCGCAAGCCGCGGCCGCGATAGATGAAGACAGCGCCGACGGCTCACTCACCCTAGCGCCCCCAGTCCAGCAGGACCTGGTGGCTGCCGAGTGCACATGCATCGACGGCGTCGATCTAACCTCTCGCTTGTTCCAACAAGCATCACTCATGCCATTGGCGGTATTGTCCATAAGCCGACACATCCGCGATAACTGTCTTCGCAATGGCACCACGGAGGCGCAACTGCGATCGAAAGCGTACAATATGACGCTATGTACGATTCAAGCTCTCTCGAAATGAGTTGAATGGCAGCCTTCCTTGAAATGTGAGGCCGTTGCCGCCGCCCCAACGGCCATGTCATCATCATCGACGTGCATCGGGATCGGCCGAGCGAAGTGCCGACTGGAATGCACTTTGCCGCAGTCACGAGTGCGAATTCTTTACCACCACTTCATGCAGCAAGTCGTGAATTTCAATAGTTGGAAACGCTATACGAGGGAGCGGGCGTCGTCATGCTCTTCGTATGCTCGGGAGGGCGGCTGGATAAATATCCGGGCGCCGGGGCTACGGTCGGACTTGCGAGGCGTCTTCTCGATGATGGGTCCAGAACAGGAGTGGGGCCGCGCTGGCCTTGCGTACGAATGTTCCGCCCTACTGGCTTCCGACTTTTCTAGACCGCTGGAGCAAGTCGGCAGCGCTAGTAGGGCACGGGCGACTTCACCTATATCTAGGGTATCGCCATGAGCAGTTTTCTCGGGCGCGGTTCGCTCATCGTCTTTCACGGGGGATCAGTTCACCGACAACCCCATTGCGGTGTTCATCGGACAAAACTCGAGTGGCACGCGCAAATTTCGCTTCGACTCCGAGCGTCCTGCCGACCTTGATGCGCTTCTCGCTCGGTGTCGCATACGACGACATCCTCAACCGACTTCGATAGCCGCACGCTTGCCGCTTGGTCATGTCCTCGATGCGCCGGCAGCTTAGTGTTTCGTTTACCAATCTCAGGTAAGAAATTGTGCGTTATGTAGGGTATGTGGGCTATGTGCCCCAATTGTGGAGGTCGCTATGACTGCGGACGAGCCATCTTGGAAGATGTTGATCGCCTTCTTGACGGTAATCACGCTCTCCACGGTTTTGCTTCACGCTGGGCACAAGCCGGAGATCGCGATCGTGCCGTGCTTTCTGTTGTCGATGCTGATGCAGGGGCGGCTGACCGAGTGATGGCTTCGACCAAAAAGCCTGCCGATCTCGCAGACAAGAGTCCTTCCGGTCCGGCCGATGTGATGCGCGCCCCCCGCATCCTAATCGTCGATGACGATAAGGCTGATGCAGATCGCATTGGAACGGCGTTAAAAAATCCCCTGACGAAAATTGGGCAGCTTGATTGCAAGATAGAGTGGGTCAACGACGTAGCAAGCGCTCGCCAATATCTCGAGAAAGATGATATCGACTTGTATTTCCTTGACCTTGATATCTCGGAATACTGGGGAAAGCCGACCGACAAGGAAACGGGCAAAGCTTTCGTGAAAGCTGTAATCAACAATACGAATGCTGGCATCATCGTATGTTCTAATCTGCCGATTGACGAGGAGGCGCCACCTCTCATCGAGTATGGAGCAGATGATTACGTCGAAAAATCCTACGGCTTCATGGCAATCGCACCCCGGGCAATGTCGGTCTGGCGAAGAACGCATACCGAGAGGCGTTCCAAGCAATCGCATTCCGGCCGGAGGTTTCGGATCGGGAATTGGACGTTCACGATTGGTGATCGTCAGATTACCGATCGTTTGGGGATCTCCAAGCGGCTTTCGATAACCGAACACATTTTCCTGCGCCATCTCTGTGCGGTGGAGGGTCATGCTATCGATAGCGAAGTCTTCAACATCGAGGTGCTGCGTAGAGAGAAAGGTGATAAGCACGTTCGACTGGACGTCTTCGTGCCAAGGCTTCGCGCCAAGTTGAACAACATGATCGACTTGGTTCCCCAAGGGCGAACGGGGATTTACAAGCTCTTGGACGTTGAAGAAGTGGCCTCCTTCTAGTTTGCTGTGGCGCCTTGAGTGTAGTTTTCAATTTTTGAAGATCCCAATACGGATCGATGAACGGGCACTTGTAGTTGGGTCCGATATATTCCCTCTCGGCGTCATCAAAGAAGATCCGAGCCGCACCATGAGACTCCTCAGGTATGATCAGAAAGCGGCGTCCTCTTGTATAAAGTTTAGGTCGCCGACGTGCCACCACTCTCGTTGCCATTCGAAGAAGTAGGTGGTTTTGCCTGGTGCCTGGCTGGCAGCCGACCACCTCGAGCCCTCGCTTTCGCGAGCGTCAGCCGATTCTTTCCAAATCGGCCAGACACTTTTCGAGTTATCCTTGGCTTCGCTTAAAAGCCTCTTCGTCTCGCCCAGTCGCTTGAAGTCAGGTTTCATCGGGCCGGCACCCACCGCGCTTAAGATGGCAAACAGTCGTGAGATCGCTCGACATATCCTCGAGAACGAAAGCTATATTTTCGAGCGGCACTAGCCCCGAAAAAAAGGTGTTGCATACAGTGTCGTCCTGGCCGGTCGGCCCCTCGAACTGTCATTCGGCCTGCAATATTGGCTCTGACTCACTTTTGATGAAGTTCAAGCGCCGGCTCGTGTTGGTTTCACAAAGGAATCAATATGATGCAGCGAGCCCTACGTCCGTCGGCTCTGGTCCCTCACGGGTTTGACGTGGAAAGCGCCTTTTGTGATGGCGCTACGACCGTGATCACCGTGCGTCCCACGAGCGGGACGAGTCTCTGTCCCGGATGCGGGACCAGTTCTGGGCGGATCCATAGCCGATATCAGCGGCGCCTAACCGATCTGCCGCTTGCGGGGCGGCAGGTTCGCTTGGTGGTCGTGGCGCGCCGCTTCCGCTGCGTTACTGCTCGCTGCGGTCGGCGTATTTTCACCGAGCGCTTCGATGACGGCGCTCTAGCACCGTGGGCGCGGCGAACGACCCGGCTCGATCTGATCGTCCATCACCTTGGCCTCGCCTTGGGTGGCCGCCCAGCGGCGAGTTTTGCCCGTCGACTTATGCTGCCCGTGAGCAACGACACGTTGCTTCGGGTGGTTAGAAGGCGCGGGTGTCCACCCTTTGCTGCGCCGAGCGTTATCGGCATCGACGATTGGGCCTGGCGGCGCAATCAGCGGTATGGAACTATCATCTGCGACCTCGAGCGGCGACGACCGATCACTCTCTTACCCGACAGAGAGCCAGCCACTGCGCAGGCCTGGCTCGCGGGGCAACCACAGATCGCTGTGGTCGCGCGCGACCGCGGCGGCGGTTACGCCCTTGCTGCGGCCAAGGCACTCCCGCACGCCACCCAGGTCGCCGACCGTTGGCACCTCATGGAGAACGCCAGCCACGCCTTTCTGGATGCGGTTCGCAAATCCATGCGCCAGGTCCGCATCGCGGTCGGCTCCGCCACCATAAATCCCAACTTATTGACCGCCGCCGAGCGCATTCAATATGAGGGTTATCTTCGGCGAGAAGACACCAACGCGACAATCCTCAAACAGGCTGAGACGGGCGTCTCCATAAAGGAGATCGTACGGCTCACCGGCCATAGCCGGGGCCTCATCCGCAGGGTATTGCGAGGTCAGCGATCCGACGTGTTCAGGGTGCGCGAGAGCTCGCTCGAGCACTACCTGCCATGGCTCGATGTTCAGTGGGCCGCTGGTCATTGTAATGGCGCCGACCTGTGGCGTTGCCTCAAGGCGCAGGGATTTAGAGGCTCGGTGCGAGTCGTTACCGAATGGGCGACACGCCGTCGGCGTGCCGAAATGCCCGATGCTCAGAGCCTGCAGCGCGTACCGTCCGCGAGAACTATCGCCCGCCTGATGACCAATGGCCGCGATACACTATCAAGGTCAGAGACCGTCACCATTGCGGCGATCGAGCAAGGCGTTCCTCTTCTGGTGGAAGCTCGAGAGATCATAGCCGCTTTCCATGCGATGATCCGCAAGAAGGCTCACATAGAGCTCGAACCATGGTTGGAACGGGCACGCGCAAGCCTCGTCATGTCTTTCGCCAACGGCGTCATCAAGGACAAGGCCGCCGTCAGCGCAGCGATCACAACGTCCTGGTCCAACGGACAGACCGAGGGCCAGATCACCAAGCTTAAACTGGTGAAGCGCCAAATGTACGGACGCGCCAAGCTCGACTTGCTGCAGGCTCGGCTAATCGGTGCCACATGACCAGTGCTGCACCAAAATTGCGTCAGAGCCAAATTTACAGGCCGATTGACAGCTGGTCGGAGTTCGAGACCCTGACGGCACGCTTCCGTCTGCCCGTTCCACGCATCACTCGCACTTGGGCGCAGGCGCGGATATGACGCGGGTTACCCTCGGGAAGAGCCGGGTGCGCCTGCCCGGATCTGTGAGGGCGAAGCCAAATGGCTGAGCTACTCGACCACGACCCGGCAAGATCACCGTTACCACCGGGAAACACCCGCCCGCGGATGCGGTTCAGGCGACCGCGGATTGGGGGAACGGGTATGATCTCGCTAGTATTCGAAGATGTGGTTGGGGAAGCCGTCAAGATGCTGAGGTCGACCGACCGATTCCCTCATCGCCGAAAGATCACCTCCAAGACCTTCGCCGACGCAAGATCCTTCAATCTAATCTCAGGCACGCTGTTCAATTTGGTGCCTGCCAGCGGCGGCTGGACTGTCGGGGATCACAGGCTTGCGCACGAAGCTATCCGCCAAGAACTTCTGTTTCAAAATGCGACCATTCAGATGGTTTGCTGAAATGCGTGAGCAGATGCGTAAGCCAGCACTCAGACGGCGCGTGAATGCTGGCGCCGCAGCGCTAGAAGCCCGCGGGTGCGCACGCCGTCGAGCTCGGCAAGATCGCAGGCAACCCCTGTGAAGGCATTAAGCACCTCTACAACAACGATCGTTCGGAGATCATCTGGACAGACTCTGACGTCGCGCGGATCTGGAAGGCCTGCTCTGCCGAAATCGCCCACGCCGTTGATCTGGCCGGGCATACTGGCTTGCGCCTAGGCGACTTGCTGCGTTTGTCCTGGTCTCATGTTGGCGAGGACGCGATTGTGCTGACGACCGGCAAGACGAGCACACCGCTTCAGCAGGCCCACGAGTTGCTTGTCAGGGATCGGTCTGAAGGCGGGCGATTCGCGTTGTATGTGGGCAACGACCACGTTCAAACTGCCCACGAACTTGTACCACTCGAACAGTATCGGCCTGTAGTCGCCTGTACAATGATTACCGCTTCGTCGGCGAACGAAGGCGGTCTGGGCAGCAGGTCAAACTTCGGTTCGTCGCTCATAAGCACATACTAGCGTAGACATCTCGTCGCGCCCCCTTTCCAAATTTCTACCGATTGTTACATTTCCTCGGGCGAGGCTGGTTGGACCCGCACACATCTAATTTCCGCACAATAAGACAACGCGACCGCCGTTGTCCGCTGCCCTCGCAGCGTCACAGTAATGATGGCCGCACTCATAGTGGTCGTTTGCTGTCAGCGTTCACAGAGCGCGTTGACGCCACGGCCCCCAGCGGCTGACATTGATGAAACCTCAAAGCGCTGCAACAGATGCTGCTCTGCGATAAAAACACCCATTGGTTGTCGCACGATCATCGTTATAGGATAGGCGTGGCTTTTGGGCCGTGGATTTTCCTAGCTTCAGTTGTTGTCGATCCAATTTGTCGAGAAGGATCAAAAAATGCTTCGAGGGCATGCTGTCGTTAAGCCGTTTTCCATAGCAATCTTACTCTCGCTAGTCGCACTTGGCTGCTGGCCGGTTCTCGCCGAGCAACCTCGCCGGTCGGCGGATGCGCCCAAATTGCTTGAACGGCAAAGATTTTTTTTCGGGATTACCCTCTTAAGGCACGAGCCGAAAAATGTGTCTGTGGAGCAAATGAGCCATGATGGGACACAGATTCCTTGGGCGGGCACCGCAAAGACCAATCGAGTAGTTCTGCGAGTAGGCGGCGATCCAGATCCTTCGCCCAATATTTGCCCGCCGAGGGGGATCGTCGAATTCGAAATCAGAGAAGGGCACGAACAGTTTACGTATCAACCCAATATACCGTCTCCCGTAGCAGGATGTCTTCCAAACGATTGCTCTCGACTTGTAGGGGCAACAGCCGTGACCCTGCAGCCCAAGACAGCGTACAAATGGCAAGCTCGTCTCGTGGCTATCTATGACTGGATGGAGTGCACAAACTCCGGTTGCCGCTGCACCGGCGAGGCGAATAGGTGGCCAGGATTTTGGGAAGAGATTGGCCTCCCCGTGCCCGGCTATTTCTCATTCTTTACGCCGTAGGCCCGCCATCTTGTATCGCTCGCCGTTGTGTGCCTTTGGTTCACTTACACTTTCGTTACAGGGACGAGCGCGATCCGCTGCCCCCGCTGTTTCCCAATGCGCGAAATGTGCGGGCTGCGTCGTCGCAACAGGAGCGCCATGTATGCGTTTAGGATTAACTGCAGAGCGCGCGCTTCCGTTTTCGGTACAGGCACGACGTCCTGATGCCGGCGGCACCCGTCACCGATCTTCCGCCCGGCCAGGTCACGCCTGATCATTCCGTCCCGTGGCAAGTCGAGTTGGAGAAGGTCCTCGCGGGCGCGCCAGCGGCTACCGAAGCGGTCGCTGCCTGGGTGCCTCCCGCTATGCCGGCCGGCGCGCGCGCCACAAAGGTGGACGTTAAGGGAAGCGGCTGGGCGCCGTCCTGGTTAGGCGTGCTGCTAATGGCGTTGGGTGTATCGTCTCCGTCTTAAGCTCGAGCCGCGTGCTTCGGAAAGTTGTGCTGTTGCGCTGTTGAGGGGAAGGTAGACTCGGGGGCTGTGTACCAGGCAAAGAAAGGCCCCAGCCCGGGCCGTGCATGAGCTGGTGCGGATCAATGCTCGGGTTCATCTAGCATGGTCTCCAAACGGCTCTTGCTCTGCTGCCCGCTCCAGCCCGCCGTCTTCTGCCGATTGTTCTCGCCCCTACGATTCGAAGCCTATATCGAAGCTTCTCCACCTCTCTAAGCTCGGCGATGAGCGTTTGGAGGCGTGCGTGCAGAACAGCACAGCTGTAGCCCTCGCGAATATTGGTCATTACCTGCCCCGGAATATAATTTGGATTAAAGAGCCACGATAAAACAGGACATTTGAGCAATCGCTAATTCGTGCGCTTAGTGGGCTAGAGCTGTAGCCGCCAGATGCTCCCAGTACTCTGCCTCCGCGAGCAGCTTCCAGCTTCTCTCGGGATCACGCGCGGCGGCTTGTCGGCATAGCAACGCCATCGCGCGAAAGCGGCGCATAGCTTCCATCGCAAAACTCCCTGCTTCTGTTTTCCCCAATCATATTTTTTATCATTGCGGTGGAGTCATCATGATTATCGGACATAACTAAATTTGCCCTTTGATGGCATCCAATTAGGTTCCGTCAGAGCATCAAAACGGAACTACTTTCGCTTCACGCTTCACATCAGTTTCGAATGCCACTTGATGCGGCATTGCCGCGCGGATTTCGCAGCTTGACCTAATCAAGGGTGCAGCAACATGCATGCGAAGCGGTCGAGTGGGCATGCAACGTCGGAATCCGAACCGACGGACCACGAAGGTCTTCTCTACTTCGTTCGTTGCTCAGCACCTGAACCATACTGGCGATCAGCCCGGCGCAAATGCCGGGCTCATTCGTCAAGCTCATTCGGCGGCACACAGCTTGAACGAACGACCAAGTGCGGTCGCTACCCAGGCTTCACGCGGGAGTACATCGTGCGGGAGTATGGCAGCTTCGACGATCCCGAATGGTAGCCAAGTCGGCAGGGTCAGACTGGACTGTCGCCGGGCTTGATTGGAGCGCCGGAAGGATAGTGAGCAGCAGGCCGGCAAGCGGTCTCGAACCGACGTCCGATCTATGGGGTGCTGAAGACGGTGCAAAACGATACGCCGTCCGAGGTCCTGTTGAGCATCAGGCGGGCCCCAAGCATAGGCTTTTCGGGAGGCGAATGCCTCGAGCCGCGTGCTGCGACGTCCTGTTGCGGCAAGAGGGGCAACAGGGCCTACACCAGCGGCATACAAAGACCACAGCCGCTGGGCTGATTCGTGCTGGGGCCAGTCTACTCGCATCCATTGCGGGCGGATGCTCCTCTCTAACATCGGGCGGCACGCCTTCGTTCGATTTAGCTTCCGTTCGGATCGGCGGCCTTCCTCAATCGCAAACGTGGTGCTGCTCGCGGGCGGTGGATGGTGCCGCCTCCGGATCCAGGAACCGCAGTTGCCTCAATAACCGTCGAAGCAGCGCCGTCAGCGCTGGCGGGTTACGACAGCAAACCTGCCCATGCTCCTCAGCCCCGATGGCGCTCAGGACACTCAGCCGACATGGCATGATGCTTCGCGGGAGCACCCGCTTGTTCGGGGCGCTAACCCATCTGAACCAAACGCCCCGGTTTGACCAACAAATATTTTGAATCTGCAATAAACTTCGCGGTTTGTAAGCGCACGTGATAATTTGGAGAGCGCTGGGCCCGAAGCTCTCGACCGAAAGCTGATACGCCGCGATGCGCGGCTTATTTGGGGCGCTGCTCAGCTGCCGGGCCGCCTGAGTGGAGTTGCTCATGAGTACTGAGCGGAATCCCGACCCTGTGATCCTGTTGTTCGCGATTGCCGTGATAGTCGCGGCATTCGTCACGACGTTTGAGCGGGTTGGGAGCACCACAGCTGGTGGCGAGGCTCCCTCCGGGACCACGGGGCTGGGCAAGCCTCGCACGCCTCTTGAGCGAGCACCAGACCCATCAGTAGGGAAGTAACCGCCACACCGGTGCCGGCGCGTGTGCCCGTTCTTGTATTGCAGCATCGCCCCCGCAGCCTTGTCAATCGACTGAACCTTCGAACGGAGCTGACTCGAAACACAAGGCGAAAGGAACGCGCAGCGACAACCCCTCTGGTGTCTGGGACCTTCCAAGTTCACGCTACCGTCTTTTGGGGCTTGTATGGTCCTACCTCCGATTGCATACTCTTCCCGTTGCGGCCTGCATATTGTTTCAATAGTCATTGTTCGAGGCAGTAATGAGTAATCGAGGTCAGGTTTACAACTATTCGGCTATTCTGCGTGAACGGGTCGAGGAGCTCATCGCACTATTCGGGCAACTGCAGACGCTCAGGCGTCGCCTGCAAGCCGCTAACGCGAGAAGGTTTGGTCGGCGTATCCCGAAGGCCGCGCGGAGAAGGAGAGTTCTTCGGATAGCTATCTTTCAATGCAACAATCGCGCGTCCCCGCGTCGACATTGATACGAAGCCGCGTCCAGGCCGCTTCAAAACACCTGCATCTGCAGCCATTATCTGCAACACCGAAGCATTGGAGCAACAGTTTCCCGGCGCTTTGACCAGTGCGCGATTCTTAATTTGCGTCGTGTGCGCGACTCAGACTGCTCTCCGTGGGAAGCAGAAGTGGTTGAGAAAGCGCGGCGCGATCGACGCCAGCAGCTCCATCATGCTTTCGCAGAGAGAAGCAAGCTGGAGTATGCAGATTGGCGCCGAGCGCCGCAAAAAACCGAGCTCAAGTCGGAATGAAGCTGAGGTGGACGCGCAGCTGAGCCCAAGCGAAGCTCCGCGGACCAGAAAGATAGCGGTTCAAGTTTCAGACAGCATTTTGCTGACCGCCCGGGGATGCGCGAGAGCGTCGTCGTCCAGGCGGCTCTTGAGCGCTTCCTGGATCGGGCCGCCTACGGATGCTTTTGTTTACGCGGCCATCGATCGGAATGAGCAGGTGCTCAACTTCTGCATTTCGGGTGGGCTTTCCTCGTCCAGTACGGGACGGGGTGAATTCTCGAGCAATGGCCGGCAAAGGAAGGACACTATCTCTCAATCCCCCTTGGCTCAAAAAGTTATTGGAAATTTCAGATCGCACTCAAGCGCAAGTCGACGGGCCAAAGCAGGTCAGTTCACGTCGTGATCCCGAGCGCCGAAATGGTCATCCTGGAAGCCGATCAGGACGTGGAGTGGTGAACTCGACCTTGCGCTACCTGACTTCCCGCCTCGTCGGTCAACAGGCGCGTCAAGAACCTCCGACCGACTGATTGCCTGAGAAGCTCCAAGCAGCTGGTCGGATATGCGACATGCGTCGCAAGCTCGACAGGAATGATACAAAAAATGCGTAATTTCAATGAGCGCTGGCTGGCATGCGACTTGCTATTTTCTCCGCAGAGCCAGGTAAAGCGAATTTGAGCAATGACCAGTCTGACTGAGAGCGCAAGTCAAGTCGGTGCGGCGAACCTGCTGAGCGTCGGTTCGCGGGCCCCCTCGATCAAAGTGGAGAACTGGCTACGCGGCCAGCCCGTTAGAAAGTTCGAACGTGGGAAAGTATATATCCTCAAATTTTGGGCGACGTGGTGCGGACCATGTATCGCCTCGATGCCAAATCTGGTGGTCCTGCAAGACAAATACAGGAACAACGGAGTTGAGGTGGTGGGCATCGCGGCTCACGAACAAGCTTCGACGGAAAATGAAGCGCGAGCCAGCTTGGACGCCTGGTTGACAAAAAGCTTGTCAAATCTGAACTATGCGATCGCATTCGACTACGCCGGCGAAATGAACAAGCTTTGGCTGGATCCAAGCTTTTCTGTCGGGATTCCCACGTCATTCGTCGTCGCGACCAACCTTGAGGAAACATTCGCCATAAAGAACTTATGGTGGTGCGGCCTCGCCTGCGTTCACCGGCTCGCGGCTCCTGTCCTCACTTCATGTGAATGCCCGGACATTCCCAAGAGGCTTCGATTTCGATCGCAAAACCACGAGGCCGAAAAGACATGCCAAGCAGCATTGCTCACGCTGCCTCACTTGGCGATCTCGATTCCGGTTTTTCGAGAGCCGTGTTTTGCGGGGCTGAACAGCACTCCTCGTAAGAGAGCTTCTCACTCCTGTAGCTCGCCAAAGCCTGGAGAGAGCACTGCACGACGTCCCGTTTCGCTAGATCCGAGGCAGGCGCTGCATCCAGCCATCTCAGCGCCACCTCGACCAATTCGATCGCGCGGTCCCTCTTACCGGTCTCGTAATAGTACTGAGCGACCGCCCCGTACGACAGGAACTTCGCGCCGTCGCTGCCTCGGGGCGGATTCGCAGCCACGATGTGTTCGGAGAGCTCCTTGCCCATGGCAAAGCGCTCCGCATGTGGAAAATCGGAGTAGTCTTTCGCGGGGTCGAACAGTTGGCGGATCGCGACGCTCATCCAAACCACGGACTTCTTCTCGATCGCGTCGCGAACTAATTGGCGCAACACCGGCAGGCCAGCCCCCAGGTCGCGTATCTTGTGAAGCAACAATTCCGCGTGAAGCCCACGGAAGGTGACCTCGTCCGGCATCGCCGCGAGGGCCTCCTCGATAGCTGAAAGGGCTGTCGACCAATCCTTTCTCTTCATGGCGGGCTCAAGTCTGGCAAAGATCGGCTCCACCAGAGCTCTCTTCTGCGATAGTTCACGCTTTCTGCGTCGGCCCGTGTTTATCCTTTCCGCATCCAGCGCTTTGGCTTCGTCGCTCATTGCCCAGGATCCGTTCAGAACTTTGGGCAAGGCATAATCGAGCTGCGTCGGATGGCCAATAAAGGCGATGTGGCCGTCACGGTCCCTCCGACGCGATAGCGGCGAGAGTGCCTGCTGAAGTGAAGATGGTCGGCGGCTGCTAAGATTGACGTCCTAGAAGATGCTGGATGGCATCTTCGAACAACTAAAAAGATAGAAATGGGTGGTGACGCTGATGCTTTCCAGCTCTCAAGGAAGCTTTCTCAACTTTCTATCGCTGCTGTTGGAAGCGGTTCAGAACTTCGTTCCGCTTGGACGGCAAGCCGATTCGGGAGAGGCGCCAGTCCGTGGCTCCGGACTGTGCTGTTCGGAGCCGTCAGATTCCCCTGCGCCCGCCGGTGAAGGAACACTGAGCGAAGCTGTACCTTCAATGAGCCTCTTTGCGAGCACGGCGCCGGGTCGAGCATGATGTACAATCAGCGCCAGCGCCGCTCTGCCAAAGCCGCCGCCCTGTTCCGGAAATCTGGGTCCTGGTACAAAGTGCTTTACGTCCAGGTACTCATAGCGATCCTGATTGGCATTCTCGTTGGCTGGCTATGGCCCGCTGTGGGGACGAGTAGCTGGATCAAAGCGCTTGGTGATGGGTTTATCAAGCTGATCAAGATGGTGATCGCGCCGATCATCTTCTGCACTGTTGTCTCCGGAATTTCGCATGTTCAGGATGCACGAAAGGTCGGCCGAGTCGGCGTCAAAGCTCTACTTTACTTCGAGATCGTATCAACCTTCGCGCTCATCCTGGGTCTTGTGATGGGCAATCTCGCTCAGGTCGGTCATGGGCTCGCTCCCAAGGGGGATGCCGCGGCCGTAGCCAACTACGTCAAGACGGCGGAAGCGCAGAAGACGGTCGAGTTCCTCCTCAATATCATTCCGGATAGTGTAGTTGGCGCCTTGGCCCGAGGTGACGTGCTCCAAGTGCTACTGTTTGCCATCCTATTCGGGTTCTCGCTCATGGCGCTGGGGGAGGGGGGGGAGCGGATGCGCGGTCTGGTTGACGATGCTGCGCAAGCGGTGTTTGGAGTCATTAGGATCGTAATGAAGGCAGCGCCAATCGGGGCGTTCGGCGCCATGGCCTACACTATCGGCGAATTCGGACCGTCCGCGCTCGGTAAACTCCTCGGATTGGTTGCCCTGTTTTATGTGACAGCCGGGCTCTTTGTGATCATTGTGCTTGGCCTGATCGCGCGCTTGGTAGGCTTTTCTATTCTAAAGTTCATCGGGTATATCAAGGATGAGCTGCTGATCGTGCTCGGAACATCGTCGTCCGAAAGCGCGCTGCCGCAGTTGATGGAAAAACTGGAACGGCTCGGCTGTTCGAAGGCGGTCGTTGGCCTAGTGGTGCCGACAGGATACTCTTTCAATTTGGATGGGACGAACATTTACATGACGTTGGCGACTTTGTTCATCGCGCAAGCGCTCGGGGTCGATCTCAATTTCGGCCAGCAGCTCACGATACTCATTGTGGCGATGCTCACCTCGAAAGGCGCAAGCGGTGTTACCGGTGCCGGCTTTGTCACCCTGGCCGCGACCTTGACTGTGGTCAGTCCTGAACTTGTCCCTGGCATTGCGATCGTATTCTCGATCGATAAGTTCATGAGCGAGGTGCGTGCGCTTACCAACATCATCGGGAACGGTATTGCCGCGGTGTTTGTGTCCTGGTGGGAAGGCGAACTCGATAATATTTCGCTACACGCGCAGTTAAATAAATGTGCGAGCTCAGCCTAGATCGCTGACGAATGCCGCGGGCCAACAAAGCCGTACCGTTCAATCCTGACTGGTAGCAGGCGACCATCCGGTGGAGACATTCGTTTTATTCGAAAGTGCCACACAGACCAATGGTTCCGCTTAAGCGTTCGATTTCGAAAGCGAGCCGGCTCGACCGTTCCCTTATAAGCATCATTTAGATCACGCATGATCTAGGCGTAGTAGCCAGGATCGCCCGATCGGGTGATGGTCATGCATGGCGAACCCATCGTAGACCAAAACCCGAGGATCAGGCAGCGGGAGAACCCTGTGGCGAAGGTCACAGTCCATCAGTTTACGAACTGCGACATCGGGCCTTCGCCGTTCCGAGACGAGCATGAGGCCATCATGCAGGTGATTGCGGAGGGTGACCGCGATACGGCAGCGCGGCGGATGCGCGCCCATATGCTGAACGCGGCTGCGGCACTCAGGCGCTATATCGATGATCGCTTTGGTAAACAGTACAGCGGCGATGCGCCTGAGAACATTTGACAAGTTACGGCAGGAGCTGGAGCATTTTGCGGCCAACAAAGAGCTCATTAGGAACTTAGCTTGGATCGCCAAAGCGGAATTGGAGCGCCCTCTCTCTTGAATAGGAGGCTGGTGGTTCGAGCCCACCCCACTCTCCAAGACGCCGAGCTTGGGGCGGACGCGGCCTGCGGAGGGATTCAAGGACTGCTGCCGAGGCGGCGCGCGAGCAACGCCGGTCATCAAATGATGAGCTGCTGCGAACCCTGATCTTATCGAGGACGCCGCAAACGGAGCCGCGGCATTCAGAGTTAAGCGTGCGCCGATCCGGCTGAACGCCTGATCAACAAATCGAAAACGGGATCGATAGTCGACCATTCGGACTGCGATCGCCATTGGGCACGATGCGACCCTTGACCAGCGGTCGGCCTGTGGAACCTGAGGAATCGTTATCCTTGGACGGGTGCTCACGAGAATGGAAGAAACCGCTCTTCGACCTTCGGGCGCCGGGAATTCAGGGCAAACCCCGACCCGATAGCTAAAAACAGCCGGATCAACCGCACAGCGACTTGGAAGTGGTTGCTTTGGGCAGTGCATCGCTGGCAGAATGGCCTTGTTGTTTTGGTGTGGGTTGCGGTTGTGAATTTCCAAGCGTCCATAATGAAGGTGCTTGCCAGCTGCCCGAACGGGTTGGCTAGGCTTCCGGACATTAAGCGCGACCTCGCATTTCTCGCGACCTGCGGCTCGGATTGGGCGGAGTATAGCAAGCGCCTTGGTGCCGCGTTTCCTTCGCTGGACATCTTCTCGCTCGGTTTCGTGCAGCGATATTCGTTCGGCTGGCGGTTGACGGCGAAGGGTGCGATTGCGCTTGAGATCATGGAAGAGAGCGCCAGAGCCACGGTGCGGGGTATCGAATCGACGGGGGAAGCGACCGCGCCGGACTCCGTCCGAGTAGATCCATCACTATCAGACATAGCGGAAGTTGGCGGGCAGAGCGAGCAACCGGCGTCACCGGCGGATCGGCGCGCCCGGTTTACCGTGGTCGAGGGTGGCCAAAGCAAGGCCGCGTAGCAGCTCCTGTCGGTCCGCAACGTGCGCTTTACACGCTGCTTTCGAGCACAATGGAGCGGCCCGCAATTTCCGCAACGACTTGGAAATGCGCTTCGGTGGTGCGAGCTCAGCGTCGTCCGAAAGCCAATCGCAGCGAGCAGCGCGCGGTTTTTGTTGAGGGGCGGACGAGGCTTTCACAACCGCTTGGCCGCTAACATTTCTTTGATTCCGCCTTTCCCACTGCATAGACCTTGACCTACACCGTAAATGGCTATCTTGAATTTGGATGCAGGATGTTACAACGGCTGTTCGCTCACGTACGCGGGCTCTGCTGCGTTCTGCATTCACGCAGAGCCTTCCCCAAGAAATGGAGTTCAAATGGGAGGATTCTGGAGCCCACGTTCACGAAAAGCCAGCAAAAATTCAAACTACCGCTCTGGAAAAGGCCAGACGGCGGCCTTCACCGGCTTTCAATTACCCACATTTAGTCGAACGGGCTGAGGGAGCGCACAAACCATTGCATCGCAGGAATCGGCCGTGATTCCTTGTCTGGCACCGATTCGCAGGGGGCGGTGCCAATGGACGAAGAAGCCGATGCATGGTTTGATCGCGAGCTCGCTGGCTGCAGCCTTGCCGACGAGCGCCTGAACAAGCGGCTCCGCAAACTGGTAGCGCAGATCGGGAGCGCCATGGGCGAAAGTATTCCGCTGGTGTGCCAGGACTGGGCCAACACCAAGGCTGCGTATCGTTTTTTCTCCAACGACCGGGTCAGCGAAGCGGACATTCTGGCTGGCCACTTTCAATCGACGCATGAGCGCTCGATTGCCGCCGGCGGTCCGGTTCTGGTGCTCCATGATACGACCGAGTTCAGCTATCAAAGAGAGAACTCAGACGCGATCGGAATCACGAAGAGCATAAACAGCGGCCGGGACAAGGCGGGCCGCCTGAGATCGCACACGGTTTGCGGCATCCTGATGCACTCGAACCTGGCGGTGACGACTGAAGGGCTGCCGCTTGGACTGAGCGCCGTCAAAGTCTGGACCCGGAAGAAATTCAAAGGGACCGCCGCGCTCAAGAAGAAGATTAATCCGACGCGCGTTCCCATCGAGAAGAAGGAGAGCATTCGCTGGCTGGACAATGTCCGGCAATCCACGGAGCTGTTGGGCGATCCGGGACGATGCGTCCATGTCGGTGATCGCGAGAGCGATATCTATGAGCTATTCTGCGCGGCTCGAGAAGCTGGAACGCATTTCGTGATCAGGACTTGCGTTGATCGTTTGGCTGGGGATGGAGATCACACGATCGCTGACGAAATGGACGAAGTCGCCGTCAAAGGACGGCATCGCATCCACGTCAGAGACAACAACGGCGATCCTGATGAAGCCGTCCTCGAGATCAGATATCGCAAGATTCGCGTCCTGCCGCCGATCGGAAAACAGAAGCGCTATCCCGCGTTGACCTTAACGGTAATCCACGCCGAAGAGCGCGTGGCGCCGAAGAAGAGAAAGAAAATTGAGTGGAAGCTGATCCAGATCTACCTGTTAGCTCCCGCACCGACGCCATTGAGAAGCTCGAATGGTATGCTTTGAGATGGAAGATAGAGGTGTTTCACAAGATACTCAAATCAGGCTGCAAAGCTGAGGAGTCAAAGCTTTGGACCGCCCAGCGTCTAACTAATCTGATCTCGCTTTTTTGCATCCTGAGTTGGCGGGTCTTCTGGATGACGATGCTCAACCGTTCCGCCCCAGATGCACCGCCAACCCTCGTATTGACCGCGACTGAAATCGGCGTGCTCGATCGCCTCGTGAACGACAGACCAAAAGCAAGACGGAAAACGCTGTCGCACTATCTGATCAAGGTCGCCCGGCTCGGCGGTTATCTCGCCCGCGCCAGCGATCCGCCCCCTGGCAACACGGTCATGTGGCGCGGGCTGTCGCGCCTCACCGACATCGCGTTAGGCGCCTTGGTCGGAGGAGAATTTGTGGGTAATTGAAAGCTTCACCGGACGGATACGGAGCAAAGGTGGGCAGCCTCAGTCTTCGAGGACGGGCTGGCCATTATCGCTTGCGGCGCCACCTGGCAGGCCCAACGGAATGCACACGTTCGAGCGACATATCACCTCACTGCGGTCGCAGGCGCTTGCGGTGCTTGCAGCCAATCAGGCCCGGGCGGCCGATCAGTCTTTGAGCCTGGCAGATCGGAAAAGTCGCGACGTTTAATGCTGAGGAGGCCCAGGCGGTACTACACATCCTCGATTGCGTGAAGCTGGACCCCGGGCCTCAGGAGGCACGGAAGATCGCAGCGCGCATACGCGCGCTTCTAGAGGACCCACGTAGGAGCCAACCGGCTCGAGTGGCGTGCCTGTAGGGTTTACTTGGAGCACGACGAGTCCGTTTCTTGCGTGATGGATTCATTGCGCAGTCCCATTTTCACGCGTGAACGGAGCAAATTCTGAAGTGGGCGCGCGGCAACCGCGATGGCTTGATGAGGGCCGTCATCATTGACGCCAAGGTGACCTGCCACTGAACTTTCGGTCAGCGGCAGTCAGAGTCTCGGGGTTTTGTACGCCAAGTGGCGCGGGTTGAGCAACGGACGATCGGCGGAGCTGGTCCGGGTTGCGCAGCCGATGATCCGTTGCGGTGAGGTGGGCGGCGTAGGCCGCGGAGGTCAGGTATATCAGCGACGAGTGGGGAGGCTGGAGATTGTAGTCGGCGACCCAATTGGCAATCTTGGTGCGGGCGTCGTCGACAAGAACAGGGGCTCGTTGAGCAACTCGTCACGCATCCGCCCCCGGCGAACGTTTCAGCGAAGCCGTTCTGCATCAGCTTTCGGGGAGTAATGAAGTGCCAGTCGATGGCCGCGTCCTTGCTCCAAGCAAGCATGGCGTTGTGAACTCGGTGCCATGGTCGGACACGATCATTCTGGCTTCCGTCGTGGGATTGACGTGCCCCCGCCAAATTAGGCCAGTTTGAACTGGAATTTTCCACTTATGATCCCCTGAGGGGGAGAGGAGAATTCCATGAAGGCATCGAAGTTTTCAGAGGCGCAGATTGCATTCGTGCTGAAGCAGGCTGAAGACGGCTCGGCGGTGGCCGAGGTCTGCCGCAAGGCCGGGATCAGCGAGGCAACCTTCTACAACTGGCGGAAGAAGTATGCAGGCTTGATGCCCTCGGAGATGAAGCGGCTGCGTCAGCTTGAGGAAGAGAACGGGAAGCTGAAG
>NZ_JBVVPM010000022.1:63056-128124 GCF_055811255.1 Bradyrhizobium sp. MI1.11 | reverse complement strand
CCCCCCCCCCCCCCCCCCCCCCCCCCCCCCCCCCCCCCCCCCCCCCCCCCCCCCCCCCCCCCCCCCCCCCCCCCCGGGGGCCCCCCAAATTCACGGAGGACAGATTTGTCCTCCGTATCTCGCGAGTGGTCTCAGTACCGGCCGCGGTCGTTGTGATAGTCGCCGCCGCGTCCGCCGCCCATACCCATGCCGATCCCGACACCGATGCCAATGCCTTGCATGATGGCGCCGGGCGGCGGGCCGCGATCCGGCGGCGGCGCGCGCTCGTAGATCACTTCATCAGGCGGCGGCCGGCGCTGCCTGGGTGGCGTGTCGACCACCTTGCGCTTCGGCGGCGTGTCGTCGACGCGCTTCTTGATCACAGGCGCGATCGTCGGGTTGACCGGCGTTGCCGGTGTCGAAGGCGTCGAGCACGGGCAGGTTGGCGCCATCGCGACGGCGACCGGGGCAGGAGTGGCGGCGACCACAGCAGGCAAGACGTAGTTGCGGTTCTGCACGCGAAGCAGCAGCCTGCGTGCGGTCGCAGCGAGGTCGCTGTTGTCCCAGTTCGCCAGATAAGCCTCGAACGAGGCGCGGGTGTTGATCGCGGTGGCGCGCTCCCACGCCAGCATCTGGCGCCGGCGCTCCACAATCGTGCGCAGCCGCGGCGTACGGGTGTCCTGAGCATACAACTCGATATAGGCCTGATACGCCGGCACGGTGTCGTCGGTGATCACCATCTCATAGGCGACCATGGCCGGCTTGCCCTGCAAATCCTTGCGCCAATCCTCTAGGCTGCGCGTGCCGCTGGCAAGTGCCATGGAGGATGCGCCAGGAAGCGCAGTTTGACTGCCGCTGCTGTCGCCGCCGAAGAACTTGAAGTCGGTCGTCAGCGACGAGCTTTCCCAGGGGATCTGGCGTCCGTCGGTCGATTGCGCCACGGCGACGCGAATGCGCTTGAACACTTCCTCGATCGGCAGATTGGGCTGCTTGGCGACGGTCAGCGCCGCGGTGGTGTAGGGGCTGTCGATGCCGCTGCCGTCCTCGGCTTCGGAGCCGGGCGAAGTCGAATAGGAAATGAAGGAGCCCGGCGCGCCGGCCTTGGTGTCGACGATTGCGAGCCCGTGTCCGGCGCCGCTGAGCGCCGGGAACGGATTGTTGCGGCAGGCATCGAGCATGAAGATGCGGGCTCGTGTCGGCAGCGCGCCGAGCGTGTTGAGCAAATCGTTGAGCCGCACACCCTGCAGCGGGATGTCGGCTTCGCGCTTGGGATCGAGATCGACGGGAACGAGATAGTTCTCGCCGTCGATCTGGAGGCCGTGGCCGGCATAGAACACCAGCGCGACGGTGTCGGCGCCGCTGGCGCTGACCTTGCCGGCGAAATCCGAGATCGCCTCACGCATGTCGTTCTGCGCCAGATTGGATGCCGTCGTGACGGTGAAGCCGGCGTTGCCGAGCAGCTCCGTCATGCCCTTGGCATCGTTGGCTGCGTTGGGCAGTTCCGGGACGGTGCGATAGGCCGATTGACCGATCACGAGCGCGAGCCGCGCTTCGGCCGCCGCCTCCGTGGGCGTCGTCAATTGCGTGAGCGCGAGAAGACCGGATGCAAGAAACAAATTGCGAAGAACTGGACGGCGCATGGTGTCACCTCCATCGGCAATGCGCACGATGATGTCACCTTTTCTAGGTGGCCGCCATGCGTCTGTCTGTGCACTGGATCACGTTGAGCTGCGGCAAAATGGGGCAGAAGGTCTGCCAGAGCTGGTGCAGCATCGTTCTGGCACCATCCATGTGAATTGCGCATTGATCCATGCGCCAATTGGATTGATCCCAACGCTGCGCGAAAGCATCTTCTCGCGCATCGGCCCCCATGCCGATCTGATCGAAAATCCTGCAAAATATGACTGTTTCGGCGCGCGATGATGCCGTCGATCTTCGCGATCCGCCGCTTTGCAGCGGTCGGCCGCAAGTCTTGCCTGCACCGCCGCTTTGGCCATACAGTCCGCGCAACGGGCTGCGGCAACGACCGTGGCGCGAAAAATAATAATTGGGGAGAGACCGCACCATGTCCATCGTGCCCGTGAACCGTCGCGCGTTCATCAAGTCGTCGACGGGACTTGCCGCCGGCCTCGTGTTCTCCCCCGCACTCATCGGCCGCGCCGAAGCCGCGACGCTGAAGCTGAAATGCTCCTCCTCGCTGCCGAACGATCCCAAATTCGCCAACGGCCGTGTCTATTACGACAATCTCGTGAAGAACCTGAAGGCGAACGGCCTCGGTGAGCAGATCGACGTCGCGTTCTTTCCCGACAACCAATTGGGTCAGGAAATCGACGTTATCAACTCGGTGAAGCTCGGCGTCATCGACCTCATGGTGTCGGGCTCTTCGATCTCGGCCAATCTGGTGCCGCTGGTCGGCACCTACGACCTCGGTTTTCTGTTCTCGAGCTTTCCGCAGCAAACCAAGGCGTTCGACGCCGGCGCGGCCAAGCCGATCGAGGACGCGCTGCTCAAGGGCAGCAACATCCGCATCATCGCCTGGGCCTATAATTTCGGCTCGCGCAGCGTACTTGCGAGGAAGCCGGTGAAGACGCCGGAAGATCTCGCCGGTCTCAAGATCCGCACCCTGCCAAATCCCGTCATCACGGAATGCCTGCGCCTGATGGGGGCCGCCGCGACGCCGCTGGCGTTCGGCGAAATCTACACGGCATTGCAGGCCGGCGTGCTGGACGGGCTGGAGCACGATCCGCCGACCATCCTGGCCAGCAAGTTCTTCGAAACGGCGAAATTCTATTCACTGACGCAGCACAATTTCTCGCCGCTCGCGATCTATTTCAGCGACACGACCTACAATCGCATGGATTCGAAGCTGCGCGACGGTTTCCTCGATGCCGCGAAGAAGGCCGCGGCGGACACGCGGACCCATGGGCTCGCGGTCGAGAAGGAGGCGCTGTCGGCTTTGACCGAAAAGGGCGTGACGGTGGCCGAATGCGACCGCGAGGCGTTCAAGAAGCGCGTCGCGCCGCAAATCGAGAACTTCATCAAGGCGCGGCCGGAATCCAAGGCCGTCATCGACATCATTCGCGCCACGCAGGCCTGACGTGGCAATGACAGCTGCCGTACCTCTCTCGGGCGGCCGCCACGGGAGCATCGCCCTGCTGCTTCGCCTCAGCGACGCGATCGCGGCCATTTTGCTGGCCGCGGATCTCGTCGTCGTCTGCGGTTCCGTGCTGCTGCGCTTCTGCTTCAACGCGCCGGTGGAGTGGTCCGACGACGTCGCGCGCGGTCTGATGGTCGGCTCGGCCTTCTTCGGCGCGGCGAGTGCGCTCGCGCGCGGCGAGAATGTCGGCGTCTCCTTCTTCCGCGACCTGGCTCCGGTACGGCTGCGCGCGCTGGTCGACGCCGCGAGTGCGCTGCTCGTGGTGCTGATTTCGGGCTACGTCGCCTACAATTCTATCAAGCTCGGCTCGCTGACGGCGGGCCAGACCACCGGGTCGGGCCTGCCGCTGGAGCTGACCTTCTACCCGATGGGCGCCGGCGCGCTGTTCATGACGGTGTTTGCGATCGACCAGCTCTGCGCCAGGCCGCTCCCCGACATCGTCAGAGGCCTCGTCGCGGTTGCCATCGTGACCGGCCTCTATCTCGCCTGGGATTATCTGTCGCCCGCCACGGTGCCGTCGGCGGGCACGCTGATGCTGATCGGTTTCTTCGCGACGTTGGTCGGCGGGTTGCCGATCGGCTTTGCGCTAGCGCTGGCCGCGCTGATCTTCATCTGGGTCGAGGGCGCACTGCCCGGCGTCATCTTCGCGCAGCAGATGGCGCGCGGCATCGATAATTTCGTGCTGCTCGCGATTCCGTTCTTCATTCTCGTCGGCTACCTCATGGAAGCCAACGGCATGTCGGTGCGGCTGATCGAGCTGTTGCAGCGTGGGGTCGGGCGCATGCGCGGCGGCCTCAACGTCGTGATGGTGGCCTCGATGGTGCTGTTCTCCGGCATCTCCGGCTCGAAGATGGCCGATGTCGCCGCGGTTGGCTCCGTGCTGATTCCGGCCGCGCGCCGCTCCAAGCAGAATCCGGGCGGTGCCGTGGCGCTGCTCGCGGCCTCCGCGGTGATGGCGGAGACCATTCCGCCCTGCATCAATTTGATCATCCTGGGTTTCGTCGCGAATTTGTCGATCGGCGGCCTGTTCGTCGCAGGGCTGTTGCCGGCCGCGCTGATGGCGCTCGCGTTGATCGCCGTCTCCATCATCTTCGGCAAGACGCCGACTGAGGCTCCAACTGAGACTCCGGCTGATGCCGAGGACATCGCGCCGCAGATGCCGGTGTCGGGCCTGTGGAGCGGCGCGATCGCCTCGTTCGGCTTGATCTTCATGATCTTCTTCGGCTTCAAGAGCGGCTTTGCCACCGCGACCGAGATATCCGCCTTCGCGGTGGCCTATGCGCTCGTCGTCGGCAGCGTGGTGTTCCGCGAGCTCAGCTTCACATCGGCTGCGCACAGCTTCGTCCAGGGCGCAACGCGCGCGGGGCTCGTGCTGTTCATTGTCGCGGCGGCGCAATCGCTGGCGTTCACGCTGACCCTGCAGCAGGTGCCGCATGCGGTCGGCGATTTCATGCTGGGACTGTCCAAGACCTCGGGCACCTGGCTGTTCATCCTGCTCGCGATCGGCGTGCTGATCGTGATGGGCTCGGTGCTGGAGGGCGCGGCCGCGCTGATCATCTTCGGGCCGCTGCTGCTGCCGGTGGCCGTGCAGCTCGGGATCGATCCCCTGCATTTCGGCGTCGTGCTCGTGATCGCGATGGGCATCGGCCTGTTCGCGCCGCCGCTCGGGCTCGGGCTCTACGGCGCCTGCCTGATCGGCAACGTGCCGATCGAGCAGACGGTGAAGCCGATCATGGGCTATCTCGGCCTGTTGTTCCTTTGCCTGCTCGTGATCGCATTCGTGCCATGGCTCAGCACGGCATTGCCGCGCGCGTTTGGCTATTGAAGGAGTGTTGCGGTGAAAGTCCTGCTGGCCCACACGCCGGAGATGCGCCGGAATTACTACGGCGATCGCAGCCTGAACGGTTTGCGCGCGGCCGCCGAGGTGGTGCTGCACGAGAGCGATGAGACGCTGGTCTCAGCCAGCCTCGTGCGCGCTGCGCAAGATGTCGACATCATCGTGGCCGACCGCATGACCGAGGGACGCGGCGAGATCTTTGCGCAATTGCCGCGCCTGCGCGCCTTCGTCCGGTGCGCCGTCGACATTCGCAACGTCGATGTCGAGGCCGCCTCGAACGCCGGCGTGCTCGTGACCCGCGCCGGGCCCGGCTTCGTGCAAGCCGTTGCCGAGCTCGCGGTTGGCTTCATGGTCGATCTCTCCCGCGGCGTGTCCCGAGCGACGGCCGATTATCACGCGGGTCGCAGGCCGGAAGCCCGGATGGGCCGTCAGCTGGCCGGCAGCAAGATCGGCATCATCGGCTATGGCAGCATCGGGCGTTACCTCGCCGACATCGCCAAGGTGATGCGCATGGAGGTGCTGGTCGCAGATCCCTTTGCGACCGTGAGCGACAGCGCCATCCGGCAGGTCGGCCTCGACGAGCTCCTCGCCGCGTCCGACTATGTCGTCTGCCTTGCCATCGCCAACGAGCAGACCGAAAACCTGATCGGCGAGGCGGCGCTGGCGCGCATGCAGAAGCATGCGGTCTTCGTCAATCTCTCCCGCGGCAATCTCGTCGACGAAGCGGCGCTGGCGAAGGCGCTGCTTGAAGATCGTATCGCGGGTGCCGCGATGGATGTCGGCCGCGCGCCTGACCAGATGCCAAATCCGGAGCTTGCGAAGCTTCCCAACGTCATCGCCACGCCGCATGTCGGCGGCCTGACGCCGCAGGCGATCGAATATCAGTCGCTGGAAACCGTGCGCCAGGTCGAGGCGATCGTCAAAGGCGAGATCCCGCAAGGCGCCGTCAACGCCGAGCGCTGGACGCGCCGTTCCTGATCCGCGCTACAGCCGGTCCACCGCTTTGAACGTCCCGTCCTTCTGGATCACCGTCAAAAACACCTTTGGTGGTGTGTCGATCATGCGCATGCCGACGGTGACGGTGCTGCCGCTGATGTCGAAGCGGCCGACATCGGTGATGGCGCGCAGCAGGCCCGCGCGCGTCGGTTGCGCTCCGGCCTGTTCCAGCGCCGCGGCCGCGAGACGGCCGGCGATGTAGCCTTCGAGCGACACGAAATTCGGCGTCAGCGTCGGGTCGAACGCGGTTTGCGCGGCCTGATAGTCGGCGACGAGCTTCAGCGAGCGGTCCCAGGGAAACGGCACGACCTGCGTGACGACGACGCCTTCGCCCTCGGGGCCGAGCTCTCGGGCGAGCGCAACGGCGCCGACGAAAGAGATGTTGACGAAGGTCGGATTGGCGCCGCTGCGGTGCGCGAGCTTGATGAACTCGGCGCAGGGACCGTAGGTCCCGACCATGACGATCGCCTCGGGTTCGACGCGCTTGATCGTGCGCCAGGCCGACGCGACCGCGCGGGTGTTGCGCTCGAAGGTGCCTTCGGCGGCGAGCTCGAGGCCGCGCCTGGCAAGCGCGCGCTTCACGCCGGAAAGACCGTCGCGCCCGAAGGAATCGTCCTGGTAGAAAATGGCGATGCGGGTGAAATGGCGATCCTCCGTGAGGTGCTTGACCCATGCCTCGGCCTCGGCGCCATAGCTCGCACGGATGTTGACCACGTTGGCGAGCTCGAGGTCGCGTAAGAACTCGGCACCGCTGAACGGACCGATGAAGGGCACGTTCCTGGCGCTGGTGATCGGTATCGTCGCCACCGCAGTCGGTGTGCCCACCGCACCGATCAGCGCAAACACCTTGTCGTCCTCGATCAGCCGCAGCGTCTGCGCTACCGAGCGGTCGGGATCGTAGCCGTCGTCGCGGCTGATGAGCTGGAGCTTGCGGCCGTGGACGCCGCCCTTGGCATTGATCTCGGTGAAGGCTGCGACGATGCCCTGCCGCATCCGCTGTCCGAGTGCGGAGGAGGGACCCTCGAGTGCTGCGGCCTGGCCGAACAGGATCGCATCCTCGCTGACGCCGATCTCGTCGGCTTTCGCCGGCAGCATGATTGCTGCCAGGAGGACGACGGTCATGACGATGGACGTCGCAGATCGAGATCGATACATCAGGAAAAGTCTTGCCGGTGCGGTGAGTAGCTTCGGGAAAGCTATCGCCGCAGGATGAATCGGCGATGTATCGATGGCTCCGTACTACTCCGGGGAAAACCGGCAACTTGCTTCGTCAAAGTCCGCATCGTCCTGCATTTCATTAACTAAGGCGGGTCATGCGGAACAGCCGGCGCCTGAAATTGTGCAGTTCTTAACCGCGGTCCTGTTCCGATAGTGGCTCCGGCGGCTCAACCAGAGGTTCGGTTGACCGGGAGAGGGGACGGCGGTTTCTGAATGGACGGTCGGGATCAGAACGATCAGGATCGGAGGCGAATGACCGGATGGTGGCGTGCCGCGCCGCTGCTCGGGCTCTATCGCCCTGCGCTCGTTGCGGTCGGTGTAGGTCTTCTGTTTTCGGTCGTGGCCGCGGCCGCGGTGGCGCGATGGGAAGGCCGCGTCAACAAGATCGAGTTCGAGAACGCGGCCGAGACTGAAGTGATCGTCATGCAGAACGGCATGGGCGAGTACATCTCCAGGCTCGTCGCGCTACGCACCCTGTTCGAATCGACCAACCAGGAGATCACCCGCAGCGAATTCGAGACCTTCAGCACCCGCCTGTTCGAGCGCCATCCCGGCATGCTGCGCATCTCCTGGGTGCCGCGCGTGAACCGCAAGGAGCGCGCCGAATACGAGGCCGCGGCGATCATGGACGGTGTCTCCGGCTATCGCATCAAGTCGCTCCAGGGCGATGGGTTCGCGACCGCGCCGCAGAGCGACGAATATTTTCCGGTGCTCTACTCGACCCAGCCGAAGACGTCTCCGGTCTACGGCATGGACTACGCGACCGTTCCGGAGCGCCGCGCGCTCCTCGAGCACGCGCGCGACACCGACCGGGTCTCGGCCATTCGCACCCGCCTCTTCGAGCCGAGGGCGGGCGGCCGGTTGCCCGACGTTCTCGTCGCCATTCCCGTCTACGCCAAGGGAACGTCGCGCGACACGGTCGTGGACCGACGCCGCAATCTCGCCGGCTTCGTCGTCGGCGTCTTCGACCTGCCGCTGCTGATCCAGTCCATTCGCGTGACCACCGGCGCAAGCCCCGCGGTCAGCGTCAACGTCTATCCGCCGTTTGCGTGGCAGATCGTCGGCCTGGAGGAGATGCTGCCGGATTATTCGTCGGCCGCCACGGCGCCGCAGTCGATGCGGGACGTCGCGCGGGCCCTGCACTGGTCGGGCAATCTCAAGATCGGCGACACCGACTGGCAGGTGCGGGCGGTGCCGACTGCCGGCGGTCCGTTGGAGACGACTTACGATCGCGCGGGCGCGGTGCTGATCGTCGGCATGCTGCTGACGCTGTCGCTTTCGACCTATCTCATGCTCGCAAGCCGCAATTCGCAGCGGTTGTCGCTGGCGAACCGGCGGGTGCTCGAACTCGCCCAGACCGACATCCTGACCGGATTGCCAAACCGCGCTTTCTTCCTGGCCCGGCTCGACGAGCTCAATGGTCGTTTGAAGGACGGCGGTCGGACCTTCTCGATCCTGATGCTCGACCTCGACCGCTTCAAGAACGTCAACGACTCGCTCGGTCACGGTGCCGGCGATGCGCTGCTGCGTCAGGTCGCACAACGGCTGAAATCCGCGCTGCGCGCCAGCGACGTGCTGGCCCGGCTTGGTGGCGACGAATTCGCCATCATCCAGGAAGCTTGCGAGGATCAGCGCGTCTGCTCGACCGAACTGGCGGGGCGGATCGCCAAGCTTGTGGCCGAGCCGTTCCTTCTTCCCGGACACCGCGTCGAGATCGGCACCAGCATCGGCATTGCGATCGCGCCCGATCACGGCAGCGATCAGGAGCAGCTGCTGAAGAAGGCCGACCTGGCGCTCTACCGCTCGAAATCGTCGGGCCGCAACTGCTTCACCATCTACGACAAGGCGATGTCGGCCGAGCTCGAGGCGCGCAGCACGCTGGAAGGCGATCTGCGCGACGCCATTGCGCGGTGTCAGCTCGAGGTGCACTACCAGCCGTTCGTCGACGCCCTCAGCGGCGCGCGGCGCGGCTTCGAGGCGTTGGTGCGCTGGAGGCATCCGACGCGCGGCTTGATTGCGCCGGACCAGTTCATCCCGCTTGCGGAGGAGACCGGGCTGATCGTGCCGCTCGGCGAGTTCGTGCTGCGACGCGCCTGCGCTGACGCGGCCGGCTGGCCGTCCGACCTTGCGGTTGCAGTCAACCTGTCGCCGATCCAGTTCAAGGAGGCCGAGCTGTTCGAGATGATCAGCGCGGCGCTCGCCGATTCCGGGTTGCCGCCCCGGCGGCTGGAGATTGAGATCACGGAATCCGTTCTGCTGGAACGCGGCGTCGAGAACCACGCCTTCATGGAGCGGCTGAAGAGCATCGGCATCGCGCTCGCACTCGACGATTTCGGCACCGGCTATTCGTCGCTGAGCTACCTGACCGCGTTCCCGTTCGACAAGATCAAGATCGACAAGTCGTTCATCCGCAACCTCACGCATCAGCCGCGCAGCTCCGCCATCATCTCCTCGATCGTGACGCTGGCGCGCGGGCTGGACATGTCGGTCACCGCCGAAGGCGTCGAGACCCGCGAGGAGTACGAGCGGCTGAAGGCGCTCGGCGTCAATTTCGCGCAAGGCTATCTGTTCGGCCGCCCGCACCCGATCGAACGGATCCTGTTCGACGTGCCCGTCAAACCATCCCAACTCGACGCCGCCTGAGCGCCCGCCTCGTCCTTCGAGACGACCGCTTCGCGGTCTCCTCAGGATGAGGCTAGGTGGCATCGGGGCCTGTTGAATTGTCGCCAAACACTCTGTCCTCATCCTGAGGAGACCGCGAAGCGGGCGTCTCGAAGGATGGCCGCAGGCGAGGTGCTTGCCAGTACTTCTTCCAGCGCGATCACCTTACTCGACGGGCATGCGCGAAAAGCGCTTGACCCGGGCAGTCCCGGATGGTCGGAAGGACCGTCCAGGGATGAAACACACAATGCGGCTTCCGTTCTTCTACGGCTGGGTCGTGGTCGCCGTGACTTTCGTCACCATGGCCATCGGCGTCAACGCGCGCACCGCCTTCTCGCTGTTCTTTCCTCCCATCATCTCCGAGTTCGGCTGGGAGCGCGGCGTCACCGCGGGCGCCTTTTCCTTCGGCTTCGTGGTGTCGGGCATGGTCAGCCCGCTGATCGGCCGGCTGATGGACCGCGCCGGCCCGCGCGCGGTGATGGAGCTCGGCGTGGTTCTGATGGGTGGCGGGCTGCTGCTCGCGCCGCTCACCAGCCAGCCATGGCATCTCTACGTCACCATCGGCGTCATGGTTGGCGCCGGCTCGGTGTGTCTCGGCTATTCCGGCCAGTCGCTGTTCCTGCCGAACTGGTTCATCCGCACACGCGGCCTCGCCATCGGCATTGCCTTCGCCGGGGTCGGCATCGGCTCGGTGACGCTGCTGCCCTGGGTGCAGCACTTGATCGAACAGACCGGCTGGCGCACGGCCTGCACGGCGATGGGCCTGATGATTCTGATCGTGCTGGCGCCGATCAATCTGTTCCTGCACAGGCGCCCCGAGGATATCGGCCTGCGGCCTGACGGCGATGCCGCGCCGGCCGCAGGCGCCGCAAAACCCGTCTCCAACATCGTCGATCCCGTCTGGGCCCGGACCGAATGGACACTCCGGAAAGCGGTCACCACGGCGCGGTTCTGGTGGATCGCGCTCGGCTATTTCTGCGGCCTGTACATCTGGTACGCGGTGCAGGTGCACCAGACCAAATTCCTGCTCGACATCGGCTTCAGCCCGGGTGCCGCGGTGTGGGCGCTCGGCATCGTCAGCCTGCTCGGCATTCCCGGCCAGATCCTGCTCGGCCATGTCTCCGACCGGATCGGGCGGGAATGGGTATGGGCAATCAGCTGCGCGGGTTTTGCGATCTCTTTCGCGGCGCTGATGGCTCTGAAATTCCAACCGTCATTGTGGCTGGTCTATCTCATGGTGTTCACGCAAGGCGCGCTCGGCTACGGCCTGACCTCGATCATGGGCGCAGTGGTGTTCGAGATTTTTCAGGGCAAGCACCAGGGCAGCATCTTCGGCACCATCATGCTGGCAGCATTGGCCGGCGGCGCCGCCGGTCCCTGGGTCACCGGCTTGCTTTACGATCGGGTCGGCGACTACACGCTCGCCTTTGGCGTTGCCATCATTGTGAGCGGATTGTCGGCGCTCTCGATCTGGCAAGCCGCGCCGCGCAAGGTGCGCGCCGTCGCCGGCAAGCTTCAGGCGGGAACCGCCCCCGAATAGGTTCCCTACGCACCCAATTACCTTCGTGTGTTTTGTGGAATGTTAAGCATGTCGCGTCTTGGCGCCGTGCAAGCGGACTGCAAAAACGTCTTGGACACCATCGCGGCGCTAGCCTCGGTTGCCATATCTTCCCGATGCCTCCGGGTCCAACGATGTCTGCCTCCGATTGTCTCATGACAGAAACTCCGGAAGTGCTGTTGGCCGCGCTCGAACGCGCCGACGAGGGCATCGTCATCGTCGACAGCGCGCATCGCATCACGCATTTCAATGCCGGTGCGGAGCAGATCTGGAAACTCGCACGTGCTGATGTGCTCGGCGACGATTCCGGAATTCTCACCCTCAAATGCCTCCAGGCCGAACCGTGTGCGGAATTCCGTGACGAGATCAGCCTGGTGCGACACGACGGCAGCCGCATCCGGGCGGCCATCTCGCTTTCATCCATTGCAAGTGGCGGCGTGACCCATCGCATCGTGTTCGCGCGTGACGTTACCGCGGATGCCGAGCGCCGCGTCAGGATCGGGCTTCTCCACGCCGTCTCCGACCAGACCAACCGCGCGGTGCTCATCACCGACACCGACCAGAACATCGTCTACGTCAATTCCGCCTTCACGACGCTGTTCGGCTACACCAGCGAGGAAGCCGAAGGCCGCCGCGCCCGGGGCCTGATCGCCGGCCGCCACACCGATCGCAAGGCCGTTGCGAAGCTCGTCAAGCGCCTGATGGATGGCGGCCACCGCGGCGAGGTCGAGATGCTCGCCTATGACAAGGATGGCGAGGAGATCTGGGTCTGTGCCCGCATCGATGCCTTCCGCGACAGGAAGGGCCAGGTCAAGCACATCTTCGCGCTGCTCGAGGACATCACGGAGACCAAGCAGCTGCACTCGCTCCAGCAGCTCATCATGGGCGCGCTCGCTGATGAGGTTCCGATCGGCGAGATTGCAGACCGGCTGTGCCGCCGTGTCGAGCAGATCGCGCCCGACGTCGTCTGTTCGCTGCTTCACGTCGACGCCGCGGGCCTGATCCATCCGCTCGGCGGCCCAAGCCTGCCCGAGGACTATTCCCGCGCACTGGAGGGCATTGCCATTGGCCCCAATGTCGGCTCGTGCGGAACCGCGGCCTTCTACGGCGAGCCGGTGCTGGCGACCGATCTGGAGACCGACCCGCGCTGGCAGCCCTACAAGGCGATGCCGCTCGCGATTGGCCTGCGCGCATGCTGGTCGACGCCGGTCAAGGCCAAGGACGGACGGGTCATCGCCACCTTCGCTTTCTACTACCGGGAGCCGCGCGCGCCGAGCAATTGGCACCGCCGCATCGTCGAGGCCTGCGTCAATCTCGGCGCCTTCGCGATCGAGCGCAAGGAAAGCGCGCGCCGAGATCGCGCGGCTCGCCTATCACGACATCCTCACTGGTCTGCCGAACCGCGCACAATTGCGACGCCTGATCACCACCGCCATCGATGCCTGCCCGACCGGCAGCCACGTCGCGCTGGCCTTCCTCGACGTCGATCATTTCAAGGACGTCAACGACACGCTCGGTCATGCCGCCGGCGACGAGCTCCTGATCCAGCTGGCGCAGCGCCTGCGCGAGCAGATCGGACCCGAGGACATGCTGGGGCGGCTCGGCGGCGACGAGTTCGTCATCCTGCTGCCGCGGCGCAACGCCGAGGGTGCCGAGCGCGTCGCGGCCGGAATTACCGAAGCGCTGGCCGCGCCGCTGCGGCTCGGCTCCAGGCAGCTGCAGATGTCGGCGAGCATCGGAGTCAGCCTCTATCCCGATCACGCGACCGACATCGACACCCTGATGCAGCAGGCGGACGCGGCCATGTACATGGCCAAGCAGGCGGGACGTTCGACCCATCGCCTGTTCAGCGCCGAGATGAACGGGCTCACCGAGCAGCGGCTGGCCTTGATTGCGGCGCTGCGCCGCGCCATCGCCGAGAGGGCGCTGACCCTCAGGTATCAGCCGCAGATCCGCAGCTGCGACGGCGCGATCCATGGCGTCGAGGCGCTGGCGCGCTGGCACGATGCCGAGCTCGGCGACGTCTCGCCGGCAAAATTCATCCCGCTCGCCGAAGAGTGCGGCCTGATCGAGCAGATCGGCCTGTGGTCGGTGCGCGAGGCCTGCCGGCAGATGGCGAGTTGGCGCCGCGCCGGGCTCGGCATTCCATCCGTGTCGGTGAACCTGTCGCCGATCAATTTCCGCAGCGTCACGCTGGCCGCGCGGCTCAAGGACATCCTCGCCGAATACGATCTGCCGGCGGATGCGCTGATGCTCGAGATCACCGAGGGCGCGTTCATGCAGGACAGCGTCGCCGCGCTCGAGACGATGAATGCGATCCGGGAGCTCGGCGTCGGGCTTTCCGTGGACGATTTCGGCACCGGCTATTCCAGCCTCAGCCGGCTCGCCCATCTGCCGATCCGCGAGCTCAAGATCGACCGCAGCTTCATGCGCGACATCGAGCGTGACGCCGGCGCGCTCGCGATTGCCACCGCCGTGGTGCGTGTCGGGCAGGGCCTCGGCATGACCGTTGTCGGCGAAGGCGTTGAGACCGAGGCGCAGCGCAAGGTGCTGGCCGAACTCGGCTGCGACGTAGTGCAAGGCTTCCTCTACGCACCCGCACTCGCGCCTGTTGCCTTCGAGCGCTGGCTGATCGAGCACTGCGCCGAGCAGGCGCGGGCGATGTTGGCTCGTCTCGACATTGCACCGGCCGGCGCGACCGCGGTGAAGCGGTCGGCGTAGGGCGTCTACTCTCGGAGCCGCCACGGCAGCAACGACCGGCTAGCCATCGAAATCAACGAAACGCGTTACTTCGATCGTGCCTGGTTTGGCTTTGGTCGGCATTGACGCGGCAATGCGTAGTGAACGGTCAGCAAGCTTTCGTTCCTGTCGTCGAAAATCAAATGATCGGTCAAGGCCATTTCCGCGCGCATAGCATTGCAGCAGAAGATCATCCATCGATTGAACGTGGGCAGCGGGCTCATGGACCGGTAAAGCTCGCCACACTCGATGGTCACGTTCTTAAGGCCTTGCGCATTCGCCAATTCGAGCCGGGATCGAATCTCTTGCCGGAAACGGTCCGTTGAAACCATGCGACATCCGATTGCCGAAAACCCTTCTGAGAGGGGGATCAGCCGGCCAGTATTGAAATCGAGCGATGAGCCCTGTCAACTCAGACGTCAGGCCGTGTGACCATAGAGCAATGCCAACACAAAGATACAGCTAATAAAGCCGATCTGATTGATGCTCTCGTCTCGCTATTGGGCGACAGCGTTCCTATATGCTCGATATCGCCGCCCGCCCTTGGCAGTTATCGGTGACTGAGAGCATTGCGCTCCCGCCTCAACCACGAAGGCGGTCGGATGTCCGATATCCCAAAATACAAATCTCCTGGACTGATTGGTATCTCCGGTGCCGCTGCGGGTCGCTGCGTCGGCCTTCATGCAGCGGAATCCATTTTCAATTGATCTGCAGCAGCGATCTCGCACGCAGGTCGTCAGGAGGCTACGTGGCAAACACAGCAACGATCCGAAATTCGAACGGGCTTCCGGCCACATTCACGGGATCGAAGACCGGGCAGGACGACGCTCCGTTTGTCTTCGTGAAGGTCGGCGATGAAGAGCGCCGCATGCGAAGGGCCGAATGGGATGCGCTTCCGCCCTGGACCGGCCCGCGCCCGGCACGAACAGTCAACGATTGATCGCACAGCCTTTGGGAGGCCCGCTTGACGATCGAACATGCCATCGTGCGAACCAAGCCGAAGCCCTGGGGCAGTCTCGATCTGCGGCCCTGGAGCCTGGCGTCGACGAGCGACGGCCCGATCGGGGAATTGTGGTTCGAGCGTCCGGGCCTTGCTGGGCCGGAGACGGCGTTGCTGCTCAAAATGCTCTTCACCTCCGAGCCGCTATCGATTCAAGTTCACCCGGATGATGCGTTCGCGCGCTCGATCGGGCTTGCCAACGGCAAGACCGAAGCCTGGTACATCGTCTCCGCGATCCCCGGTGCTAGGGTCGCGGTGGGACTGAACCATCCGCGCTCCGCCGCAGAGTTGCGAGCGGCAATCACTGACGGCTCGATCGCCGATATCGTGGATTGGCAGCCGGTTCATCCAGGCGACGCCATTTTCATTCCTGCCGGAACCGTACATGCGATCGGCGCCGGCATCGTGCTCGTCGAAATCCAGCAGCAAAGCGACGCCACGTTCCGGCTGTTCGACTATGGGCGACAGCGCCAACTGCACATCGACAATGCCGTCGCGGTGGCGACAGCAGGCCCGCGCCAGATCCAATTGCCGTCCGAACGTCTGAGCGGCGCGCGAACGGTCCTCACGGTCAATTCATATTTTGCGCTGGAGCAAATTGACCTTGCTCCGGGCTCCGTTTGGATGCTCGACGCACCGAAAGAGACCTGGCTGCTGGCGATAGAAGGCCAGGCCCAACTCGGCTCGACGAGGCTGGCGCCGGGGGAGGCGATCTTCCTGGAAGCCGACCATGCGGAAATCGAGGTCGGTGCGAACGGGTTGAAAGCGCTACTGGCCTATCCCGGCCCGAAGATAAACCTCGCTGCGTTGATAGAGCGCAGCGCCGCGAGCGCCAGTCGCGCACCGCACGCCTTTCCCAGCACCCTGGTCGCGTCTCCCTTCGAGACCGCCGCGCTCAAACAATCGGAGACGCCAAATTGGCTGCCGTAAATCGTATCGCATTCATCGGCAATTCGCTTCCCCGCCGCTGCGGCATTGCGACCTTCACCACCGACTTGCAGAGCGCCATTGCGGCGTCCCGGAGTGATCTGGAGACCGTCATCGTCGCGATGACCGATCACGGCCAGGTCTACGATTATCCTCCCACCGTGGGCCTGGAGATCAACGACGACAGGCAAGATGATTATGTCCGTGCGGCCACTTATCTGAACAGCGGCGGCTTCGAGGCCGTTTCGCTGCAACACGAGTTCGGCATTTTCGGCGGCGAGGCCGGAGGCCAGATCATGGCGCTCCTGTCGCGCCTGACCATACCGATCGTGACAACCTTGCATACGATCTTGTCCGAGCCGACGGAGGCTCAGCGTGACGTCATCGCGCGCATCGTCGAATGCTCGTCCAAGGTCGTCGTGATGGCGGAGAAGGGTCGGGAGTTGTTGCGTTCCGTCTACCACGTGGCTGACGAGAAGATCGAAATCATCCCACACGGTATCCCGGAATTTGCGTTCGTCGAACCCGACGCGGCCAAGGCTGCGCTCGGATTCAGCAACAAGTCGGTCATCCTGACCTTCGGATTGCTGTCGCCGAACAAGGGTATCGAAGTCATGATCGATGCGATGCCTTCGATTCTGGAGACCCGACCCGACGCCGTTTACGTCGTCCTCGGTGCGACGCATCCCAACCTCGTGCGCGATCGTGGCGAAGCCTATCGTGAGTCCCTGATGGCGCACGCGCGCCAGGCTGGCGTCGAGGATCACGTCGTGTTCCTCGATCAGTTCGTCGACAAGAAAACGCTGCTCGATTTCATCTCGATGTCCGACGTCTACGTGACGCCGTACCTCAGTGAGGCCCAGATGACCTCGGGCACGCTGGCCTATAGTTTCGGCCTCGGTAAAGCCGTGGTGTCCACCCCGTATTGGCATGCCCGTGAACTATTGGCCGATGGCCGCGGCATCCTGGTTCCGTTTGGCGATGCGGCAGCGCTCGGCATTGAAATCGCCAAGTTGCTGACCAACGATGTGCTTCGGCAGGCGATGCGCAAGCGCGCCTATTCGAGCAGCCGCGCGATGACGTGGGAAAGAACCGCCGAACGCTATATGTCGGTCTTCGAGAACGCCGGCCGACGGCATCGGCTCAAGACCATTGCGCGCACGGATACTGGTACGCTGCTGCGCGACAGCCGCGCCCCGCCGGAAATGCAGCTCGGTCATTTCCTGTCGATGTGTGACGACACGGGACTGTTTCAGCATGCCGTTCATAGCGTGCCGGATCGTGCCCACGGCTATTGCGTCGACGACAACGCCCGGGCGCTGCTCGTGGCCTGTGCACTCAACAATCCGGGCGAAGAGCGGCTGCCGGAAGCCCTGACGGCGCGATTTGCCGCCTTCGTCCAGCACGCCTGGAATCCGGATACACGACGATTTCGCAATTTCATGGGCTTCAACCGCTGCTGGTTGGAGGACCAGGGGTCGGAGGATAGTCACGGACGCACGCTCTGGGCCTTGGGCGTGTGCGCGTTGACCGATGCCAGCACGTCGCGGCGCTCATGGGCAGCGGCGCTGTTTTCTGAAGCGATGGCAACAGCGGAAGAGTTTCGTTCGCCCCGTGCGTGGGCGTTCGTATTGCTGGGCCTTGATGCATACTGCTCGGCTGTCCCGAACGATGTCCAGGCGACCCGTTTGCGTGCCGTGCTTGCCGATCGGTTGATCTTGATCTTCGACACCGTGGCAACAGGCGATTGGGTCTGGTTCGAGGATGGGTTGGCCTACGATAACGCGCGCTTGCCCCAGGCGCTGATCATGACGGGCCTGGCGAGTAAGACATCGCGCTATGTCAATATCGGGCTGGAGTCGCTGCGCTGGCTTGTGAAGAGGCAAACTTCGGCGAAGGGCCAATTCCGCCCGATCGGCACGGCGGGATTTGGTGAGCGACGCCAACCCTCGCAAGCCTTCGACCAGCAGCCGCTGGAGGCCGCGGCGACCATCGCGGCATGCCTTGCCGCATGGCGGGCCGATCACGATGTCGAGTGGAAAGCCGAAGCCGCGCGGGTCTTTGCGTGGTTTCTGGGCAGCAACGATCTATCGGCCTCGCTGGTCGATTTGGAAACCGGAAGCTGCCGGGATGGCCTGCACCCCGATCGTCCCAATGAGAATCGCGGAGGGGAATCCGTGGTGTCGTATTTGCTTGGGCTTTCCGAGATTCGGCAAATTGCCCGCCTGAGCGAAAGCCGGGCCAAGCCTGCTCCTCTCGTCGCCTGACGGAGCCGGTTACAATTTCCTCCTTCAACCCATCGAGGCCGTTTTGTCGCAATCTCCCTTCCTCAAACGCCAAGCCCTTCAGCTGCGGCCTGATCCGACCCGTGTCATCGTTCGGCCTTTCAAGCCGGCAACCGAGCCGCGCGACCTCAATCCGACAGACAAGACCCGCGCCAACCATATCGTCGAACGGGTCCTCGCGCTCGATCCCGAGACGGCTGACCGGCAATTGGCCGACGTTCTGGAGAATTTCCTCGGCCGTCACCGCAACCTGTTGCAGATTTTCGAGGCACGCGCCGCGGAAATGGAAGAGGCGCTGGCCGACCATGCTGTATTCACGCAGGTGCAGCGCCAACTCGCGGGCGCCTATTTTCTTAACGAATATTCGTTCGAGGCCTCGGCATTGTTCAATCCGAGTATCGTGCCACATCCCGATCAATCCGGAACGCCGGAAGGCAGCCTCCGCTTCATCCTGAGTCTGCGTGCCGTCGGCGAGGGTCACGTGTCGTCCCTGACATTTCGGTCGGGGCTTATTGCGGCAGACGGGACCGTGACGATCGACCCGACGGCGCGTCTTGCATCCAGCCCCGATCTCGTCAGGCTGACATCGAGCGCCGGCGGCGACGGGATTGATGTTACATTCGCGGCTGGCCAAGATCTGAGCGAGCGGGTGATTTTTCCGGTCACCGAAGCGCAGTCGAACGGGATCGAGGATGCCCGTTTTGTGCATTTCAGCAACGCCGGCGAGACGATCTACTACGCGACCTACACCGCCTATAGCGGACGCGCGATCCGGTCGGAACTGATCGAGACGTCCGACTTTGTATCGTTCCGGCTATCGACCCTGAAGGGCAATGCCGCGCGCAACAAGGGCATGGCGTTATTCCCGCGCAAGATCGGGGGCAGATATGCGATGATCGCGCGCCAGGACAACGAGAACCTCTATCTGATTTTTTCCGACGATCTCCATACGTGGGATGGCGGCCAGCCGATTCTGAAGCCGCGATACCCCTGGGAGTTCGTACAGATCGGCAATTGCGGATCTCCGATCGAGCTCGATGAGGGATGGCTGCTGCTGACGCACGGTGTCGGCCCTGTGAGGAAATATTCGATCGGGGCCGCGTTGCTGGACAAGAACGACCCTTCGAAGGTGCTCGGCCGCCTGCGCGAGCCGCTATTGCGCCCGGACCCTTCCGAACGCGAAGGATATGTTCCAAACGTCGTCTACACCTGCGGCGCGATGCGCCACCGCGACAAGATCATCTTCCCCTACGCGGTCTCCGACAGCTTCTGCAATTTCGCGACCATCGAGATCGCATCGTTGATCGCGGCCATGGACAGTAACGCATAGGACCTGCGCTGACCGCTCTCGACGTCCATCCGATGGATTCGAAAAGCGTGAAGCGGTCGGCGCAGAACGCTGCTTCGAGCTAGTGATGGCCAGGCTCAGGCGTTCGGTTGCAGGAACGTGCCGTATTGCTTGGTCGCAGCGACCGCAGCCGCGGCCTGTCCGATCATCCGCATCGCTGCCATCATCGGCCATGGCCCAAGACTGACCCGCCGAACGCCGACGCGGGCCAGATCCGGAAGTGCGGGAACGCCTTGTGTCACCATGATGTTGACCGGCAGAGGCGTGAGCTGAACGAACTTTTCAATGAGCGCGAGGTCGGTGAGGCCGGGCACGAAAATTCCGTCGGCGCCGGCCTCGGCATAGACCTTCGCCCGGCTTGCCGCTTCGTTCATGCACTCGTCCGGCGATCCGAATTTGAGCAGAAACGGATCCGTTCTCGCATTGATGAACAGCTGAACTCCCAGATCTTTTGCAGCGTGCCGCACGGCCTTGATCTTGGCGGCATGGCGTTCGGGATTGACGAGTTGGCGCTTTCCCCCTGATAGTCCGTCCTCGAGATTGATGCCGACGGCGCCGGCTTTCAAAATCTCGGTCGCCGATCTGGCGGCGGCTTCTGGGGTGTCGCCATATCCAGCCTCCAGATCGATTGAGACTGGAACAGAGACGGCCGCGGTCATCCGCGACACCAGGCCGGTCACAATGTCGAGCGGGACATTTTCTCCGTCGGCGTATCCAAGTGCGGAGGCGACCGCACTGCTGCTGGTCGCGATGGCCGGAGAGGTCTTCGCGATAGCTTTGGCAGTGGCGGCGTCCCAGGCGTTGAACAGGATGAGCGGATCGCCCTTCCTGTGAAGGGCATGAAACGTCTCGGCATATTGCTGTTGGGTCTTGGCGTCCATTGCGCGTACTCCGGATTAGAGAACTCGAAGGATGTTGTGGGCCACGCCCTCTGCGTTCAGTCAGGCGCGTGCGTCTTGAACCAGTCCATGATCAGGCCGGTGACTTCTTCCTCACGCTCGAGGTGCGGGAAGTGCCCGACATCGGGCAGGACAATCCGCTGGTGCGGCCCCTTGAACAGCGGCTCCTCCTTGACCGAGTACCTTGCGGTCGGATCGTTGCTGCCATAGATCGTCAGCGTCGGCGTGTGCATGTCATTGATCGGCAGCCGGCGCGCGAGCCCCGCATCGGTCAGGCCTCCGTAATATTTAAGCGCCGCGGCCATCGTGCCGGGCGAGCTGAGCGTCTCCTTGATTGAACGGATGTGCTCGGCATTGTTGAATGTCGGCGACCACAGCTTCCAGAGATAGTCGACGAAGGGAAGTCCCTCGGTACTGACCGCGGATACGGCGCCGGGAAGCTGGAAGAAATAGACATGGAAGACGGCTCGAACGAGCTCCGGATCCCGTCTGATGCTCGAAATTGTAATCGGATGTGCGGTGTTCATGACCACGGCGGCCTTGAACGCCGATGGCGCCGTGGCCAGCGCCTGAAAGGTTGAGGTGCCGCCCCAATCCATGCCGACGACGCGCGCCTGTCCGTCGTCGCTCAGCGCCGCGATAAGGGCTTCGAGATCCTTGCCCAGTGCGATCGGATCGAAAACTCCGTCCGCCGGAATCTCGGTCGGTGCATAGCCGCGGAGGAACGGCGCGACCGCACGATAGCCTGCATCCGCGAAGACCTGCAGCTGCTTTCGATACGACCAGGCATTGTCGGGAAAGCCGTGCAGGAACATGACAAGAGGGCCGTCGCCCTGTTCGAGATAGGCGAAGCGCACGCCGTTGGCCTGCACGTATTTCAAGGCGGGTTCAATGCCTCTGGTATTCGCTTGGGCATCCGCTTGTCGTGCCGCGCTCCCGATATTCATCGTCATTCTCCATGTCATCGTGCCCCGCGGGCAAAATATGTGCGGAGCGCACATATTCGTCAAGTTGTTTTTTGTGCGCTCCGCACATATTGTCCGGCTCATGGAAAATGGAATCGCAAATTTGCTGGGGGCGCTTTCGCTCGCCGTCATGGATCGGATCGAGCAGGGTGCGCGCGAGGTCATAGGCCGCGGCGGCGAGACGCCTGCCGCACTGGTCGTCATCGGCTATGGCCAGGGCATGACCAACGACAAGCTGCGGCGGATCCTTGGCCTGTCGCATTCAGGAACGGTCCGGCTGGTGGACCGTCTGGTGTCGGATCGGCTGGTCGAACGTCGGCCCGGACAGGACGGCCGCGAGGTTGCTCTGCACCTGACAGCGAAGGGCGCCTCAACCCGCAACGAGTTGATGACGTCGCGAATTTCGGCCGTCGCGTCGCTTCTGGATGTGCTGTCGCCGGCTGAAACGAAACGACTCGAAACGCTGCTCCACGAGTTGTTGGCTCGGCAGGATACGTCCGAGATGGATCGCTTCACGATCTGTCGCATGTGCGACGACAGCGTTTGTACGAACTGCCCGTTGCCCACGGACAAGGGCAAACGCGCTCGCTAGCGGGTGCACTCGACGCCATCATCCGGCTTGCGAGGTCTGGTCGAGCGACTCGGGGCGCAACGCGCGTTCACGTCGCGGATAGGAACGTCCGGCGTTTCTCCACGTTGTCGGCCGTCGAGCGCAAACTGGGCCATACGATGAAGAAGATCGCCGCCATCCTTGTGATGCTCTCTGCCTCGCCGGCTGCTGCCGGTGCGGAGAGTTGGAGCGGCTATCGCATTCCCGAGACCGGGACCAGTGTCGACATCCCTTCGTCCATCTTCACCGAGCAAGCCGGTCGGCCCGACGGCTATGGCATGCAGTACCGGACCAGCGACGGCCGGGCGGATTTGACGGTGCAGGCCGTTCCGAACGAAGGCAGTTCACCGGCGGCTTTCCTGGCGCGGAAGAATCCGCCGTCCGGCATCACCTACAAGCGCATCACGCCGCGCTTCTTCGTGGTCTCCAGCACCCGGGGCGGCAAGATCTGGTACGACCGCTGCAATTTTGGCCGCCGCTACGTGCATTGCGTGCTGATCAACTACCCGGCGGCCGAGAAGCGGCAGTGGGATGCAGTCGTGACCCGCGTCAGCCACACGCTGAGCGGCGGTTGATCGTTCACAAAGAAAAACCTGCTTACAAAAAAAATCTGCTCACAAAGAAAAAACTGCCCGCAAATCGCGGGCAGCAGTCTCGTGAGGATGGTTCAGCGCACGTTCGTCGATGTCGTCGACATGGTCGGCTTGGAGCCCGGCACGTGCGACATGGTTTTGGTGGTGGACCCGACCTCCTCGCCCGCCTTCACTTTCGTGCGGGTGTGGGAGCGGCTGAACGTGCCACCCTCATGCGCCTGCGCGCGCGCATTGGAATTGAGCACCGGACCGTTGCCCTTGTTCATGCTGGTGCCGGACTGCGCCTTGCCGTTGGCAGACGCGGCGCTGCCGCCGGCTGCAATGGACGAGCCGGTCTGTCCGGACCCCGACGTCGACGTGCCGCCGGTGCCGAGCGTGCTGGCCGAGGTGCCGCCGGCTGCAGCCGAGCCGCCGCTGCCGCCGGTCATGCTGGTTTGCGCCGACAACGGCGAGGCGGCGGCGAGCAGGAGTGCGACCGACGAGGTCGCGATCAACATTCTCATCTGTGAAATCCTTTTGCTATGGCGACGATGTCGAGATGGTGCAGCCGTTGACTGTGACGGTGCTCGCACTGGTCGAACCCGGGCCGCCGGCCGTCGAGGACGAACTCGACACGTTGCCGCCACCGGCCTGGACGTGCACCGACGATCCGCCGGCCGAGCTCGAGCTCGACAGCGAGCCGCTCGATGAGGTCGAGCCGGTTGTGCCTGAACCCGATGACCCCAGCGCGGTAATGCTGCCGTCGGGATGTTTTTCCACCGTGACCCGGCAGGTCTCGCCGGATGCGGTCTTGCCGGTTTTCTGCATGGTTTCCCCCACAGCGGCGCTGCTCATCAAAGTCAAAACTGCGATCGCAACGATTGATCTGTTCATGCCAGTCCTCCTCAGGAAGGACGAAGGAGCGGCATTGCTGCCGCTCCGCCGGCCGGGATGTCAGTCCTTGTCCTTCTTCATCTCGTCCTTGTGGTGGCCTTTGCCCTTTTCCATGCCCATGTCGCTGGCATGTCCCGCGGAGGAGCCGGCGGTTCCCACGGTCGAGCCGCTCTTGCCGCCGCTGGCCGACGAGCCGCCGGTGCCGAGCGTCGATGCGGAGTTGGAGCCGGAGCCTGCCGCAGAGCCGCCCGTGCCGACGCTGGACGAGCTCTTGCCGCCACCAGCCGACGAACCGCCGGTGCCGAGCGTCGAGGCCGAGCCTGAGCCGCTGCCGGAGCCCGCGGCAGAGCCGCCGGTGCCCACGGACGAACTGCTGGTGCCGCCGCCGGCCGACGAGCCGCCGGTGCCAAGCGTCGAGGCCGAGCCTGAGCCGCTGCCCGAACCTGCCGATGAACCGCCCGTACCGATCGTCGAGTTGCTGGTGCCGCCGCCGGCTGACGAGCCGCCAGTGCCGACCGTCGAGCTCGACTGCGCCACGGCGAGCGCGGTACCGGCCAGCAGCGCGGCTGCGGCCGCAGACAATTTCAGAATCCTCATCGCTGTCTCCTCCAATGATCAAATTGCCAAAACAGGCCCGGGATAAAGTGGCAAGCTGCAGAAACGTTCCTTGGATCGGTATGACGATGTGGAAAATGCGCGCGAGAATTGCGACGAGGTTCCAGCGGCGCGGCGCGCCGATGTCGAGCGGGAACAGCGCGACGATCTGAAGAAAACAAACGCTACTTCGACGACAATCCCGTCCTGCGCCGCAGATCAGTGATCGCGCGCAGAAAGCTGTCGGCCGGCGTCGTCTCCGGATCGATCAGGCGATGCAGACGAAAGCCGTCTTCCAGCGCCAGCACGACGGAGGCCATCCATGGCGGATTGAGCGTGTCGTCCTTTGCGTTGCTCTTCAGCGTGGCCTCGACGATGTCGGCGACCAGCTTGCGCCGCGCGCGCAGGCGTTTTGCAAGCTCCGGCCGGCGCTTCTCGGCGCGCGCGACGAACAGGATCATCTCCATGTGCAGCAGCGGCGAGCGGCCGAGCGGGTCCTGCCTTGTGCGATCCATCGCCTTCAGCGCTGCGATGAAGTCGTCGAGATTGTCGTGCTGCGCGAGGATGTCCATGTTGCGCCGGATCGACTGCGCGACATGGTCCTCGATCATGGCGATGATCAGCTCGTCCTTGCTCTTGAAGTTGGAATAGAACGCACCGCGGCTGAATCCGGCCGCAGCTGCGATCGCCTCGATGCTGGCGCCGCCGATGCCGTCCTCCTCGAACACGCGCGCGGCCGCCTCGAACAGCCTCTCGCGCGTGTCGTCTCTGGTCGGCCTGGTTCTCACCCTTGACATCGGAGCAGGTTAGGGCAGAATGCAACTCGATACAACAATGTATCGAGTTAACAATTCAGGGATGATTACGCCGCGCAAGAGGGGCTGCCCGGCGTATGCGATTCATGCGGCAACCGATGTGAGGTCACCATGAACGAGCATGTGCAAGGCACCGGCGGTCCGCTGTTTAATCCACTGTCGCCGGACTTCATCCGCGATCCCTATCCGCATTATGAGCGGCTCCGCGCGATCTTTCCGATTCACGTGACGCCGTTCGGCCAGTTCGTCACCAGCCGCCATGCCGATGTCAGCCTCGTGATGCGCGACAAGCGGTTCGGCAAGGATTTCGTCGAGCGTTCCAAGCGCCGCTATAGCGAGAAGATCATGGAGGAGCCGGTCTTCCGCAGCATGAGCCACTGGATGCTGCAGGCCGATCCGCCCGACCACACCCGCCTGCGCGGCCTCGTCGTGAAGGCCTTCACCGCCCGCCGCGTCGAGGACATGCGGCCGCGCATCCAGCAGATCGTCGACCGGACCATCGATGCCGTGATCGAACGCGGCCACATGGACCTGATCGAGGATTTCGCCTTCCGCCTGCCGGTCACCATCATCTGCGACATGCTCGGCATCCCCGAGGACCATCGCGAGACTTTCTATAACAGCTCACGCGACGGCGGACGGCTGCTCGACCCCGTGCCGCTTTCGCCGGAGGAGATTGCCAAGGGCAACGCCGGCAACATGATGGCGCAGATGTATTTCCAGCAGCTGTTCGAGCTGCGTCGCAAAAATCCCGGCGACGATCTCATCACCCAGCTGGTGCAGGCCGAGGAAGACGGCAACAAGCTCACCAACGAGGAACTGACCGCCAACATCATCCTGTTGTTCGGCGCCGGCCACGAGACCACGGTCAATCTGATCGGCAACGGCCTGCTGGCGCTGCATCGCAATCCGGACCAGCTCGCGCTTTTGAAGGCGCAACCTGAGCTGATGGTGGGCGCGATCGAGGAATTCTTGCGCTACGATTCCTCGGTGCAGATGACCGGGCGGGTCGCGCTGGAGGACATCGACGATGTCGGCGGCGCGAAGATCCCGAAGGGCGAGACCGTGCTCTGCCTGCTTGGCTCGGCCAACCGCGACCCGGCGGTCTATCCTGACCGGCCCGACCGACTCGACGTCACCCGCCAGAACGTGAGGCCGCTGTCGTTCGGCGGTGGCATCCATTTCTGCCTGGGAGCCCAATTGGCCCGCCTCGAGGCCGAGATCGCCATCGCCACGCTGTTGCGGCGGCTGCCCGACCTGCGCATCGACGACCTCGAAAACCCGGAATGGCGGCCGACCTTCGTACTACGCGGCCTGAAGCGGCTGCCTGCGAGCTGGTGATGGCCGCCAGCACTGATTCTGCGAGCATTGGCCCTCATCCTGAGGAGCCCGCAAGGCGGGCGTCTCCAAGGATGGCCGCGGGCGAGAGCGGGGCCTCTATGGTTCGAGACGGCGCTTCGCGCCTCCTCACCATGAGGGTCTCACACCCGCGTTAACCTCCGCGCGCAACAGTCGCTGTGACTTCGCCACACTTCTCCCTATATAAGGGGCTGTTCCGGTACGTCTGAGGCCCTGCGGCTCAGGCAAGGCCCGCATCCGGTTTGGCCGAGGGGAGACCCGTGCAGACGACGCTGCTCGGATTGGCGATTGCCTTTATCTTAGCGCTGCTGGCCGCTCTGATCGGGCCTTACTTCGTCGACTGGAACCAGTTCAGGCCCCAGTTCGAAGCGGAGGCCGGCAGGATCATCGGCGTGCCGGTGCGGGTGGCGGGCGAGCTCGACGCGCGGCTGTTGCCGGCGCCGACGCTGCGGCTGCGCGGGGTCACCTTCGGCGGCAACAACGATCTCGGCCGCCTGCGCGCCGACAAGCTCGACGTCGAGTTCAGCCTGAGCTCGCTGATGCGCGGCGAATGGCGCGCCACCGAGCTTTCGGTCAATGGCATGGCGGTCGATCTCGGCCTCGACGCGCGCGGGCGGGTCGATTTGCCGTCCACCGCAAGCGGCAGCTTCAATCTGGCTTCGCTGGCGATCGAGCGGCTGAACCTCACCGGCCGCATTGCCCTGCATGATGCCGCCAGCCGTTCGACGCTGGAGCTCAACGACATCGCCTTCTCCGGCGACGTGCGCTCGCTGGCCGGCTCGGTCCGGGGCGACGGCAGTTTCACCGCCGCTGGGGTGCGCTATCCGTTCCGCGTCTCCTCCGGCCCGAGCGCCGACGGCAATGCCACCCGCCTCCACCTCAACATCGATCCCGGCGAGCGCGCGATTCTCGCCGATCTCGAAGGCGTGCTTGCCTTCGACAATCGCCTGCCGAAATTCGAAGGCGCGCTGACACTCGCGGTGCCCGCGCCGAAGAAGTCGGGCGATGCGGGGCCGATGCCCTGGAAGCTCACGACGAAACTCAAGGCCGATCCGGCCGGCGCCAAGTTCGAGCAGGTCGACGCCAGCTTCGGGCCCGAAGACTCCGCGCTGAAGCTCGGCGGCGTCGGCGATGTCAGGTTCGGGGCCTCGCCGCTGCTGCGCGCGGTGCTGTCAGCGCGCCAGGTCGATGCCGACAAGCTGACGGCCAAGAACGATACCGAGCCGCAGCGCATCCTTCCGGCGCTCCGCGCAGGTCTCGCCGCAATCCCGCAGGCGCCGATCCCGGCACAGATCGAGTTCAACTCCGACCAGATCATGCTCGGCGGCCGGCCGCTCCAGAACATCACGGCCGAGCTTGCGACCGACGGACGATCCTGGACCTTCCAGCGGCTCGAGCTGCGCGCGCCAGGCCAGACGCAGCTCTCGCTCAACGGCGCGACGCCCGGCGCCGACAGTTTCAGCGGCCGTCTCAGCGTCGATTCCTCCGATCCCGATACGCTGGTGGCCTGGCTTCAGGGCCGCAGCGAGGTCAACCGCCGCAGCACCCGGCCGATGCGCCTTGCCGGTGACGTGACCATTGCCGCCAACCATTTCGCCATCGACAGGCTGAAGGCCGAGATCGAGGGCGGCGCGATCGAAGGCCGCATTGCTTTCGTCCAGACCGGCGCGAGCAAGGGCTCGCGGATCGATGCGGAGCTTAGGGCTGACCGCCTCGACCTCGATGCCGCCGCGAGTTTCGTGCGCGCGCTTTCGGGGCCGCAGGGCGAATGGCCGGAGGAGGCGAAGCTTTCGCTCGATATCGGCCGCGCGATCTCGGCCGGGCAGGAGCTGCGGCCGTTCACCGCGAAACTCGGTTACGGCCCGGCATCGCTCTCGCTGGAGCAGTTGCGGTTCGGACAGGCCAGTGGCGTGACCACGGAAGCGAGCGGCAGTTTCGACCGCGCCAAGGCCATTGGCAAGCTCGCGCTGAAATCCTCCGCCAATTCGCTGCGCGATCTCACCGCGCTGCTCGAGCCGTTTGCGCCATCGGTGCGCGCGCGCTTCGACGCCGTCCCGACGCTGCCAGGCACGACCCGCCTCAAGCTCGACCTCAGCCTCGACAAGAACGCCGAGCACGCCGATCGCAACGACGCGCGCGCCGCGCTCGAGCTCGACGCGCCCCAGCTCAAGGCTTCCGCAACGCTGGCCGCGCAGACGCCGGTGGCCGCCGTCAACGGCATTGATATCGAGCGCTTGCGCAACAGCGACTTCACGCTGGATTCGAAAGTCTCGACACCGCAGGCCAGTGCATTGCTGGCGCTGCTCGGGCTCGATCGCGTGTTGGCCGCAGGCGAGGGCGCTTCGCAGTTCGAAGGCCATTTGAGCGGCGCCTGGCGCCATCAGCTGCAATTGAATGCAAAGCTTAGCGGCGGCGGGCTGGACGCGGACGCACAAGGCAACGTCGAATTGTCGGAGCCGAAAGGCAGCGTGAATTTGCGCGTGCGCAACGCCAATCTGGCCCCGCTGTTCGGGACCAGCCTGGCCGATAAATCGGTGCAGAGCGTCAATCTGTCCTCGCGCGTCGGCCTCGCCGGCAACCGCCTGACCTTCAACGATCTCGACAGCACACTGGCCGGCTCGCATTTGCGCGGTCATCTGGCGGTGACGCTCGATCAGGAGAAGACCGTCGACGGCGAAGTCGGCCTCGATACGCTCGACCTCGTGCCCGCGCTCGCGATGGCCATCGGCGCGGCCGGACACGATGCCAATGCGCCGTTGAATGCCGGGCTTCTCGGCGGCTGGCGCGGCCGCGTCGCCTTCCAGGCGTTGCACGGCACGTTGCCCGGCGGCATCGAGCTGCGCCCCTTCGGCGGCACGGTCCGGAGCGACGGTCAGTCGCTCGCGCTCGACGCAATGAAGGGCGGCGTCGGCGGCGGCGAGATGTCGGCGAGCCTTGATGCGCGCAATGGCGCCAATGGTCTGACGCTCAATGCGCGCATCGAACTCGGCAATGTCGACGCGGCGGCGCTGCGCTATCGCGACCTTGCGCTGCCGAAGGGACGCGCCTCGGCGCAGATGGCGCTGACCAGCCAGGGCCGCAGCGTTGCGGCGCTCACCGGTGCGCTCGCCGGCAACGGCACGGTGACGCTCGAATCCGCTGAAATCTCCGGCCTCAATCCGCGCGCCTTCGAGATCGCCATCCGCGCCAGCGACGGCGGCCAAATTGCCGACGACAACCGGCTGCGGCAACTGGTCGAGCCCGCGCTGTCGGCGGGTCCGATTGCAGTGGCCTCGGCGCAGATCCCGTTCACGATCCGCGACGGGCGCCTGCGCGTCGGCGCAACGTCGCTAGAGGCGAAGAATGCGCGTGCCATCGTCTCCGGCGGCTACGACATCCCTGCCGACCAGGCCGACATCCGCGCCAGCCTGACGCCGATCATGACCGGGCTCTCCGGCGCACCGCCGGAAATCCAGCTGTTCGCGGCCGGTCCCCCCGACAGGCTCAACCGCACCGTCGATGTCGGGCCGCTGTCCTCCTGGCTTGCGGTGCGCACGATCGACCGCGAGACGCGCCGGCTGGACGCCATCGAGCGCGGCGAGCCGCCGCCGGCGACCGCCGCGCTGCCGACGCTGGTGTCGCCGGATCCCGTGCCGGAGCCGTCGCTGCAGGATGTGCCGATGCCCGGCCGCGATCCGCGCCGCGCGCCGCCGCCGAAGCCCAAGGCGGATATCAGGGTTGCGCCGACACCGAAGCCGCCGCACGCCGCTCCCGCGGCGCCAAGCCCGCCACTTACAAGCCCGCCACTTACAAGCCCGCCACTTGCAAGCCCGCCACTTGCAAGCACGCAGATCGCACCGCTGCCCCCGCCGATCGACGTGAGGCCGGCCCCGGGCCCGCCGCCCCCAAAGCCTAAGCCGAAGCCGCCGCTGGTCCTGACGCCACAGAATCCGTAGGCGACATCCGTCATGCCCGGGCTTGTCCCGGGCATCCACGTTCTTCGTCCGAGGGGTGAGACGTGGATGGCCGGGACAAGCCCGGCCATGACGCCGCAGAGGCATCAGTGCCCCAAGCCTTTTCAGCAAGCGGGAGAGGGGGCGCAGCTTCCTCGTGACGCACCGGTAAACCCATTCCCACGCTTTTTAACGAATTTTGCCCGGCAAAACTGATCTGCCGACTTTACCGGATTCTCGCGTTTGTTCCCTAGTCTCTGTTCCCAGAGGAACTCGGCGTCCTGCGGCACAAGCAGGATGGCTAGCCAAGAACTGGGGTCATCGGGATGAACGGCGCGACAACACTTCTGCAGGATCTGGACGACGCGATCGCACGCGGCACCGACGAAAGCCGGAACAAGGCGTTGTGGCACGCGACCGACATTCTGATCACCGGCCGCTATAGCGACGACGAGATCAGCACGTTCGGCGAGGTCATCGGCCGGCTCGCCGACGAGATCGAGGTTGCTGCGCGGGTGCAGCTCTCTGAGGTCATGGCAGCCTGCGATCACGCTCCGCTAAATGTCATTGCGCAACTCGCGACCGCCGACGAGATCGAGGTCGCAGGCCCCGTGCTGCGCGACTCCAATCGTATCGACGAGAAGCTGCTGATCGAGAGCGCCATGACCAAGAGCCAGTCGCATCTGCTCGCGATCGCCCAGCGCAAGTCGATCGGCGAGGCCGTCACCGACGTGCTGGTCAAGCGCGGCGACCAGGAGGTCGTGACGTCGGTTGCCCGGAACGAGGGCGCGCGCTTCTCCGGCTCGGGCCTGCTCCACATGGTTCGCCGCGCCGAGGGCGACTCGATTCTTGCCGAGCAGCTTGGCCTGCGCAAGGACGTGCCGCGTCACATCTTCCAGCAGCTGATCTCGAAGGCGTCGGAGGACGTCCGCCGCCGGCTCGAGCACGAGCGCCCGGAAATGATGGCGCAGATCCAAAACTCGGTGAGCGACGTCACCGGCGACCTGCAATCCAAGTTCGGCCCGTCCTCGCGCAGCTATTTCGTCGCCAAGCGCGTGGTGACGACGCAGTACCGGCAGGGCAACCTCAACCAGGATTCGATCTCGAACTATGCGCGCCAGCACCGCTTCGACGAGGTGCAGATCGGCCTGTCGCTGCTGTCGTCGCTGCCGGTCGACGTGATCGAGCGTGCGATGATGGACCGCAATCGCGAGATGATCCTGGTGCTATGCAAGGCGCTCGATTTTTCCTGGGACACCACCATGTCGCTGCTGTTCCTCGGCGCCAAGGATCACCTGATCACGGCGCGCGAGCTCCACGACAACGAGCGCGATTTCGGCAAGCTCAAGATCGAGACCTCGCGCAGCGTCTTGAAATTCTACCAGTCGCGCAAGACCGGCACCGATCCTGTCACGGGTCGTCAGCCCGAGCTCCAGGTGCACTGAGCGGTACAACGAACAGGTACACCGAGCATCATCCGGGAATTGGCAGGGAGTATTTGCAATGTTGCCTCAATTCGGCACCGCCGTTCGCAAGAATCCAAACAAGAACCTCAACAAGGCCGCAGCCGGCGAGATCGGCGGGGGAGCAGCGGACCAGGCCTCGGTCGATGCCGCCTGGCTCGTGCTGGAAGCCGCCAACGACCTCGGTGACCACGCCGCGATCGAAGCTTGCCGCCGCGTCATCGACGCCGAGCTGAACGGCACGGTGGCCGGCAGCGCGGATGTCGATCTCGTGCTGGGCTATTTCAGGTAGCAGTCGTACCCGGCCGAAGATTGTCAGGCGCCATGAGCGGCAATCTACTTGCCGCGATATCGAAGTGCCTCGACGAGCAGCGAGAATGCCGGTGAAGGTTGGCGCCGACTGGGATAATAAAGGTGGTAACCCGAGAACGGCGGACACCAGTCCGACAGCACCCTGATCAGCCGGCCCTGCGAGATGTATGGCTGCACGTGTCCTTCGGTGAGGTAGGCAAGGCCCAGGCCCTTTAGGGCTCCTTCCAGCAGAAGCCCTGCACTGTTGAACACGAGCTGTCCTTCCACGCGCACGTTGAGCTCCCGCCCGTTCTTCTCGAACTCCCACGCGTAGAGGCTGCCGCCGTGGGTCGGCAGGCGCAGGTTGAGACAATTGTGGCCGGTTAGATCCTGCGGCGCCCTGGGCCGCTTGCGTTCGTCGAAGTAGGACGGCGAGCCCACGACGGCCATTCGCAGATCAGGGCTGACGCGCACAGCGATCATATCCTTTGCGACGAGCTCGCCCGGACGAATGCCCGCATCGACCTGCTGCGCCACGATGTTGGTGAGCCCGTAATCGATGATCACCTCGACATGGATGTCTGGATATAGGGGAAGAATCTTCCCCAGCGCCGGCAGCAGGATCTCGGCGGCGGCGTACTCCGTTGCCGTCAAACGCACGGTTCCGGCGGGCTTCTCCCGGAGCTCGCTTAGGGCAGCAAGATCAGCATCCATCTCCGTGAATTTGGGCCCGATGCTCACGAACAGCCGTTCTCCGGCTTGAGTTGGCGTGACGCTCCGGGTCGTTCGGTTGAGAAGGCGGACGCCCAGCCGTTCCTCCAGCTTTTGGATGATCTGGCTCAGCGCCGATTGCGTCATGCCAAGCTTGGCTGCGGCACGGGTGAAGTTGCGCTCCCTCGCCACGGCGAGGAAGGCCAGGATATCGCTGGCGTCGTCCCGGTTCATTGATAAGCCTGTCTTATGACTGCATTCAGATTTTATCATCTAATCGCACGGAGGCGGAAGCCTTAGCTTCCCATCAGCATCGGGTGGTCGGTCCAAGGGCCCCCCGCGTCAACAACACGGAGGACGGGCAAACGAGAGACACATTTGATGGCCTCACCCGGCGTCGATTTGCCGCCGCTCTAGCGGCCGTCGTCTCCGCAACTTCATCTGCCTCCGCGCAGACGGCATTCGGTGACGAGAGACACGGAGGAAGGGCGCCCATGCGTATTCGCTGCCGTTTCGAGGAGAAGGTTTTCACGGTTGGCTTGCTGGATAATCCATCCGCTCGCGATCTGGTGACCATGCTGCCACTCGATCTCGTCATCGAGGATTTTTCGACGAACGAGAAAATCGCCTACCTGCCGCGAAAGCTGACGGAAGCAGGCAGCGGTCCGTTCTCGAACGAAGCGGCCGGCGATCTCTGCTACTACGCGCCATGGGGCAATCTCGCCTTCTTCCATGACGGTTACGAATATTCCAGCGGCCTGATCCGCATCGGCCGCCTCGATGATGGCCCGCAACCGCTGCTCAAGCGAGGCAAGTTCGCGCTGCACATCGAGCTTCTTCCACCAGCCTGACGGGAGGGATAGTCATGTTTGCCACAATCATGTACGGGCCGGGCGACGTCCGTTGCGAACAGGTCGACGACCCCAAGATCCTCAAGCCGACGGATGCCATCATAAAGTTGTCGGCCACCTGCATCTGTGGGGCCGATCTATGGCCGTATCGCGGGTTGCAGCCGACGGACGGTCCGGCTCACATGGGCCACGAATACTGCGGCATTGTCGTCGAGGTCGGCAGCGAAGTCAGAACCGTCCGCCCCGGCCAGTTCGTCGTTGGCTCGTTCTGCCTGTCCGACAACACTTGCCCGCACTGCAAGTTCGGCTTTCACTCCTCCTGCGCACAGCGCGAGTTCATGACGGGGGCGCAGGCCCCCTACGCGCGGGTGCCCCTGGCCGACGGAACGCTTGTCGCGACCGCCGAAGTGCCGGATCGGCATCTGGTCCCGCATCTGCTGGCGACGTCCGATGTTCTCGGAACGGGCTGGTACGCCGCGGACGCCGCCAACGTCAGGCCCGGCTCGACGGTGGCCGTCGTCGGCGACGGCGCAGTGGGACTCATGGGGGTGCTGGCCGCGAAGGAGATGGGGGCCGAACGCATCATCGTCATGAGCCGGCACAAGAGTCGGCAGGAATTGGCACGCGAGTTCGGCACGACGGACATCGTCGCGGAACGCGGGGGTGCGGGCATCGAGCACGTGAAAGAGCTCACGCGAGGTGTCGGCGTGGATTCCGTTCTGGAATGCGTCGGCACTCAGGAATCCATGACTCAAGCCATCGATTCTGTGCGTCCCGGCGGCTCGATCGGCTACGTCGGGGTGCCTCACCGCGTGACCTTCGACGGTCAGGCGATGTTCTTCGCGCAACGCCGAATGCTGGGCGGACCGGCCCCGGTCCGTCGCTTCCTGCCCGATCTGATGGATCGCGTTCTGAAGGGCAGGATCAAGCCCGGCAAGGTATTCGACCTCACCCTGCCTCTTGCCGACGTCGCGGAAGGCTACCGCGCGATGGACGAGCGGCGCGCGATCAAGACGATGCTCACGGTGTGAGCGGAGGGAGTCGTTGCATGTCGGTGACCACGCTCCCAGCGCCCGCGACGGCACAGAGCCTCGCCGCTACTCTGCTGCCGATCATGGGGGTGGTCTTCGTCGCTTTCCTCGTCATCGGCATCGCAATGCCGGTGCTTCCGCTTCACGTCCACGATGGATTGGGTCAGGGAACGTTCGTGGTCGGGCTGGTCGCCGGCAGTCAGTTCGCGGCGTCTCTGGTCTCGCGGCCGTGGGCAGGCAACTTTTCGGACAGCAAAGGAGCCAAGCCCGGCGTGGTCGTTGGGCTGGTCGCTGCCGCTGCGTCCGGGTTGCTGTACCTCGTTTCGCTTTGTTTTACTCCGGTTCCCCTGGTTTCCGTGGCGATCCTCCTGCTGGGGCGCGGACTTCTGGGCGGCGCCGAGAGCTTCATCATCACGGCGGCGGCAAGCTGGGGGCTGGCGCTCGTCGATGCCGGCAGCACGGGCAAGGTCATCGCCTGGATAGGCATGGCGATGTTCGCGGCCTTTGCGATCGGCGCGCCTGCTGGCTCTGCCCTCTACGCGAAGTACGGCTTCGCTGCGATCGCGGCCGCGACCGCCGCGGCGCCTCTTGCTACATTGATGCTCGTTGCGCGGCTTCCCGCCGTTGCCCCCATGCACCACGCCCGCTTCTCGTTCGTCGAAGTGATCGGCGCCGTCTGGGTGCCGGGCCTCGGCTCGGCTCTGGGCAGCGTGGGATTCGGAGCCGTGACCACGTTCGTCGCCTTGCTGTTCGCGAACCACGGATGGGATAACGGATGGCTCGCCTACACTGCCTACGCGGTTGCCTTCATCATGGCGCGGGTATTCTTCAGTCATGTGGCCGACAAGGTCGGCGGTGCCAAAGTCGCGCTGGTGTGCATAATCATTGAGGCCGCAGGACAGGCGCTGATCTGGATGTCCTCTCGGCCCGAGATGGCCTTGCTGGGCGCTGCACTGACCGGCTTCGGCTTCTCGCTCGTCTATCCCGGGTTTGGCGTCGAGGCGGTCCGCCGCGTTCCGGCCCATAGCCGTGGCCTGGCCATGGGCGCCTACACTGCATTTCTCGATCTTGCCCAAGGGCTCGCCAGCCCCGCGCTGGGATTGATCGCTGCCGGGGCACGATTGAACGTCCTGTTTCTCGTTAGCGCGGGCACCGTGCTGTGTGCGGCATTCGTCGCCTTGTGGCTGATGGCGCACCCGACAAATCTGGAAGGATCCACGCAATGAGAATGCTCGCAGCGGCCTTGCTTTCATTCTGCCTGTTTGCTGACGGCCCGGCCGCGGCCAAAGACACATCCCTCGAAGGAGCGAAGGCTATGTCAAAGCCGGAAGACGTCCGCGCTGTTGCGCCAGCCCTCGAAGGCTACGCGCAAGAATTTATCGAAGGCGATCTGTGGAAGCGACCGGGTCTTTCCCCACGAGACCGCAGCATCGTCACCGTCGCGGCTCTCATCGCCCGCGATCAGACGGTGGAGCTGCCGTACTATCTGGGTCTCGCGCTGAACAACGGCGTAAAGCCGTCGGAAGTATCGGAGATCATCACGCATCTGGCGTTCTACACTGGCTGGGCTAATGCGATTCATGCGGTCCCGGTGGCGAAGGAACTCTTCGAGAGCCGCAACATCGGGGCCGATCAACTCCCGCCGGCGTCGGGGCCGCAGCTACCGCTCGACGAGGCGCGGGAGAAGCAGCGGGCAGCGCTCGTCGGAGAGCAGTTCGGCCGGATCACGCCGAGCCTCGTCCAGTACACGACGGACGTGCTGTTCCGCGATCTCTGGCTCAGGCCGGCGCTGGCTCCGCGCGACCGCAGCCTGGTTACCGTGAGCGCGCTGATTGCCACCGGTCAGGTCGCGCAGATCACCTATCATTTGAACCGCGCCATGGACAACGGGTTGACTCGGGAGGAAGCGGGCGAGGTGCTCGGCCATCTCGCCTTCTACGCCGGCTGGCCTAGCGCTTTCTCCGCGGCGCCTGTCGTCAAGGACGTCATCGAGAAGCGACCTCGCTGAAAGAACGATAATGCCTCGATCGACAATCCCGTTCGCGATCCGCCACGAGCGGAGACATGCCGTGGTGACGCGTAGAGACATTCTCGTTGGCGGAAGCGCCTTCGCCGTCGCGGGAATTCGACTGGCGCCGGCGCTCGCGTCCGAAGCACTGAAGGAGACTGCAATGGACATCGACATCTAGAGAAACGGGTCCCGCCCTTCCCAGAAGGGCCCCGAACACTGGTTCACCGGGACGGTGCGTATCGACCCACTGTTCGCGGCTCCCGAGCCCGCACGCGTCAGCGGCGCTCAGGTCACTTTTGAACCCGGCGCACGCACGGCCTGGCACACGCATCCGCTCGGGCAGACGCTGATCGTGACAGCCGGTCTCGGCTGGGTGCAGCGAGAGGGCGGGCAGATTGAGGAAATCCGCGCCGGCGACGTCGTGTGGTTTCCGCCGGGCTTGAAACATTGGCACGGAGCGACGCGGACCACCGCAATGACGCACATCGCCATTCAGGAATCCGTCAACGAAAAGAACGTCGATTGGATGGAGAAGGTCGCCGACGACCAATATCTGAAGTGAGATCTACGATGCGCGGGTGCGACAGCGATGAACCGTACGATACCGCCAAAGCCGCGAGCACCCTTCGAGCAGTCGAAATCAGGTAGGGCCAGTGAAGCCTCTGAGGGTGAGAACATGAAGAAGCAGCTTTTCTCGTACGGCATATCGATGCTGGCCGCGGTACTCGCCGGCGGCGTCGTCGCCCAGCAGGCGGACGAACGATATGTCCAGGTGGCGGAAATCGAGATCGATCCCGGCCAATTGGACGGCTACAGGGCTGCGGTGCAGGAACAGATCGACGCAGCAATTCGCAAGGAGCCGGGCGTCCTGGTACTCTACGCCGTTTCCGAAAAGGACAACCCGGCCCACGTCAAGGTCTTCGAAATCTACCGGGACAGGAGCGCCTACGAAGCTCATCTCGGAACAGATCATTTCAAGAAATACAAGGCGACGGTTGAGAAGATGGTGAAGTCGCTCAAGCTGATACAGGCAACGCCGATCGTGCTCGGCGCCCAATCATGAGCGTACAACTCGCCCAAAGCAACGAGGCGCTGTCGCGCGATCCGGCTTGGAGTGCGGTCTTTGCGCTGACCTTGTGCATCGGGACATTGATTGCGTCCGAGTTCATGCCGGTCAGCCTGCTGACACCGATCGGGACCGATCTCCACATGACCGAGGGGCGGGCGGGCCAGGCCATCGCGGTCTCCGGACTGTTCGCCGTCTTCACTAGCCTTGCGATCGCGTCGGTGACACGGGGCATCGATCGACGCAGCCTGTTGCTGGGCCTTACCTCGCTGATGATCGTCTCGGGGCTGATGGTGGCCCTGGCCCCGAATGCCCTAGTGTTCATGGCAGGGCGCGCGCTGATCGGGATCGTCATCGGCGGGTTCTGGTCGATGTCGGCGGCTACCGTGATGCGCCTTGTGCCGGAGCGGCAGGTTGCGGCCGCCCTTAGCCTCCTCAATGGTGGCAACGCGCTGGCGACCACGATCGCCGCGCCGCTCGGCAGCTTCCTCGGTCAGTTCATCGGCTGGCGGGGTGCGTTCTTCTGTGTCGTCCCGCTCGCGATAGTCACTCTGGTCTGGCAATACGCCACATTGCCCTCAATGCCCTCAGAACGCGGTGCCGCGGGGAACGTTTTCGGATTGCTTCGTCGGCCGGTAGTCGGCATCGGGATGCTCTCGGTTGCCCTCCTGTTCATGGGCCAGTTCGCGCTTTTCACCTATTTGCGTCCATTCCTGGAGACCGTGACACGCGTAGACGTCTCCACGCTCTCGGCTATCCTGCTCGTGGTCGGCGTCGCGGGCCTGCTCGGGACCTACCTCATCAGCTTCCTACTGAAGCGAGGCTTGCACGGGCTTCTGATCGGCATGCCGCTTGCGATGACCGCCCTTGCCCTCGGCTTGATCGCCTTCGGAGGGTCGACCCTCGTTGTTACCGTGCTGCTGGCCGGTTGGGGCCTCATCGGCACGGCCGCACCGGTCGCTTGGTGGACCTGGATGAGCAAGACGCTGCCTGAGGATGCGGAGGCGGGCGGCGGCCTGATGGTCGCGGTGATCCAGCTCGCCATAACGGCGGGCGCCTCCCTCGGAGGATTCTTGTACGACAGCAGTGGGTACCGGAGCGCCTTCATTGCTGCCGCCGTCGTGCTCTGCGGCTCCGGACTTCTGGCTTTTGGGGTCTACCGCCGAATACGGTAGATCACGACGTCTTCGCCGTGACGGAATGTGCTTCGCTCGAAGAGATAGTTGGCCTTCTCCAGAACGCGGCGCGATGCGCCATTGTCGACATAGACCAGGCCGATGAGGGACGGCAGCTGGTGGTGTAACAGTCCGATATCCGTCAGTGCGGACGCGGTCTCGCTTGCAAGTCCACGGCCCCAGAATTCGCGCTTGAACGCATAGGCAATCTCGATCTCGTCGATATCGTCCACCAGGATGTGCCGGATGCCCGCTCGCCCGGCGAATGCCCCGTCTTTCGTTCGCAGCACCCATAGCCCGAAGCCATGCTGGTCCCAATGGGCCATATTGGCGTCGAGATAGGTCTTGGTCCTTTCCGCCGGGCGCACGCCGCCGAGATATCGGGACACCTCGGCATCGAGATGCAATGCGACGAGGTCCGCGAGGTGATCCTCACGAAGCCTCTCGGCAGTCAGGTTCTCGGTGCTGAAATGATCCATGGACCCGGATAGCCGCTTTCGGAGCAGGGCAGGATGACGCGCCTTCGCCACCCATCATGATTTCTAACACATCCTAACGGGCAATTTCGGCGGCATTCGGTCAATGTTCCCATGGAAAAGCGGTGGAATTTCCAAATCAGCACGAAGGTCGACGGAGATTGCATGACGTCCAAAACGCAAATCGAATCACCGCCACGGCCCGCGAGCGTCTCGCGTCGTGGTTTTGTGGGAGGCCTGTCGGCGGGCGTTCTGGGGGCGGTTGCGACCGAAGCGGCGGTGGCGCAAACGCTGGCCGAAATCCCTGATCGCGGGCCCGGCGCCGATCTCGGTGCGCACAGCGAACGATCGCGCTTCGTCAAGATCGATCGCATTCCCGAGGCAGGACCTGGCAAGCGCAACGTCGACCCCAGTGATGCCATCAATTCCAAGACGCCGCATCAGAAGCTGGTGGGCAACATCACGCCAACCGATCTGCATTACGAGCGCAGCCATTCCGGGGTGCCGGACATCGATCCCGCGCAGCACCGTCTGCTCATCCATGGCCTGGTTCGGAAGCCGCTGGTGTTCAGCGTCGACGATCTCAAGCGGATGCCGTCGGTTACGCGCGTGGTCTTCATCGAATGCACTGGAAACGGATGGGAAAACTGGAAGAAGGCGGACCCTGATCTGACGGTGCAGAACACGCACGGCCTCGTCAGCACCAATGAGTGGACCGGCGTTCCGCTGAAGTTCCTGATTGGTCTCTCGGGCAAGGAGAAGAACTCGAACTGGATGCTCGCCGAGGGAGGCGATGGCGCGGGCGTCGACCGCAGCATTCCGCTGACCGACGAAATCGTGAACGAGGCCTTTGTCGCCTACGGTCAGAACGGCGAACCACTGCGCCCCGCGCATGGATTTCCAATGCGGCTGGTGATGCCGGGCTTCGAGGGCAATCTCAACATCAAATGGCTGCGCCGTCTCAAGTTCGGCACTGAGCCCTGGATGACCCGCTGGGAAACGGCGCGCTACACGCAGCTGCTGGCCAACGGCACGGCCCGCCAGTTTCAGCTGAGGATGGAAACCAACTCCGTCATCACGCAGCCCTCGGGCACGATGCAGATCCAGCCCGGCTACAACATAATCTCCGGTCTCGCCTGGAGCGGCCATGGCAAGATCGCCAAGGTCGAGATATCGACCGACGGCGCGAAAATTTGGAAACAGGCGCAGCTGAATCAGCCGGTGCTCTCCAAAGCCCAGGTTCGATTCCAGATGGACTGGGTCTGGGACGGCAAGCCGACACGGATCGTGAGCCGCTCGACCGACGAGCAAGGTAATGTTCAGCCGGACCGGCAGTCCTTCATCGCCGCGATGGGGAGCAATGCGCTGTTCCACTACAACGCCCAGCAGACCTGGAGCATCGACGAGGCCGGGAGGGTGCGCAATGTCCTCGCATGACAATGGGCTTGTCGCAGCGGCTCTCACGCTCAGCCTGCTCGCGCCGCCCGCATTTGCATTCGATTTCGGCCGTCCCGCCACTCCGGAGGAGATCAAGCCATGGGACATCGACGTCGCACCCGATGGCAAGGGTCTGCCTGTCGGCAGCGGGACGGTTGCGCAGGGTAAGCAGGTCTTCGCCGACAATTGCGCGGCCTGTCATGGCGACAACGGCCAGGGCGGGATCAAGGATCGTCTGGCCGGTGGGCAGGGCACACTCGCCTCCAGCGCGCCGGTCAAGACCGTCGGCAGCTTCTGGCCCTATGCGACGACCTTGTACGACTACATTCACCGCGCGATGCCATATCCCACACCGGGTTCGCTCAGCACCGACGACACCTATGCCGTCACCGCCTACATCCTGAGTCTGAACGGCATCGTTCCCCCCGACGGCAAGGTCGACAAGGACAGCTTGCCGAAGATCAAGATGCCCAACCGCGACGGCTTCATTCCGGATCCGCAATTCGATCCGGCAAAACTATTCCGCAACAAATGAGCGTGTGATCATGAGAGTTTCGGCGCTGCTCAAGATCCTTGTTCTGGTTGCTGCGACATGTTTATGGGAGACCCAAGCAATGGCCGTCGACGGACTCATCACGATCAGGAGCAGTTTCGGGCCTGAAGAGACGATGAAGCGGCTGGAAGCGGAAGTGACGGCCAAGGGCCTCACAATATTCGCCCATGTCGATCATGCCACCGGCGCCGCCGCTGCCGGCCTGCCGTTGCGCCCGACCAATCTCATCATCTTCGGGAACGCCAGGGGTGGTACGCCATTGATGCAGCAGTCGCAGACCAGCGGCATCGATCTGCCGCTGAAGGCGCTGGTCTGGCAGGACGAGCAAGGCGCGACCTGGTTGTCCTACAACGATCCGGCGTATATCGCCGGGCGTCACGGCATCGGCGAGCTGGCCAAGGCTGCAATTGTCGCCATGACGGCGGCCCTGCACGCGATCGCGACCAAGGTCACCGCACCCTAGCGTGACGGGATGGCCGCGCGACGCATCGCCATGGGGAGAGATCCATGAACAGCACAGACGGGCAACCGGAATCACCCGCTCCCGGAGACGGCAAGATCGCCAGATGGCTGGTCATAGCGGTGTTATGCGCCTTCCTCGTCGGTGCCGGCGCGCTCGGCTATCTCGGCTGGTTCAGCACGACGACGGAGGTGCCAGCATCGGGTTATGTCGCACTGGTGCTCGGTGTCGTGTTTTCGCTGGTCGTGGGCATCGGCTTGATGGCGCTGGTGTTCTACAGCAGCCGCAAGGGTTACGACGAACCGGCGGTGCTGATTCAGGAACCGGAGAGCGATTCGGACGAAGAAGGCGTCAGTTCGGGCTCCAGTACACCGAGCGAACGCACCGAGAGAGTACGCTGAGCCGGATGCTCGCATCGGGATGCAATGCGACGACGCCGGCCAGGTGATCTTCACGAAGCCCCTCGGCGCTTAGCCTCGCAAGACCGGGCTCAGCTTCCTGAGTCTTTCAACCAGGAGGCAATCGTCTGATTGAGGTAATCCGGCACTTCATGCTGAATGAAGTGGCCAACGCCAGGCACGATTTTGACCGTGAGATTGTCGGGATTTTCAATCCATGACTTTTCCAGATCGATCGTGCTTAGCAAAGCGTGGCTCTCCTCGATTCCGTGCACGTGCAAGACCGGGCATTTGATCACGGCACCGGTGAGTTTCTTCATGGTTGGATCGAAAAGATTGAGCACAAGCTGAGAAAACGTGTAGTTGGCTTTGTAATAATTCATCATGGACGAGATGGAAGATTTCGCGAAAGCCTCGACGTATCGACTCTTCACCTGTGGGTTGACGACCCAGTATGCCAATTCCTGCGCCGTCAAATTGTCGCCTTTGCCTTTAGCGAAGAACCGGGTAGCGTAAGCGCTGGCCTTGGCCTGCGCGATAGGGTGGTTCCAAGGGAGCAATTCCCTCGTGATGGCGCCGGGATGAGGAACGCTGAGGACGACAAGTCTTTCGATCAGATCCGGATTTTGCCCGGTGAACAGCCACGACAAAGCGGCGCCCCAGTCGTGCCCGATCAGGATGGCCTTGCGACCATTTGCCTCTGCATTGATCACGGCGCGGATGTCATCAAGGAGAACCGGAAACTTATAGTTCTCGACGCCGTCTGGCCGATCGCTCAAATCGTACCCGCGCAGATCAAGTGCGACCACCTGATGATTTGCTGAAAATGCCTGGAGCTGATTTCGCCAGGAATACCAGAAGTCGGGAAATCCGTGCACGAACACCATCAGCGGTTTTTGATTGGATCCCATGGTGACGTAGTGGATCCTCGTTCCCGCATTCTCCGCATATCTGTGCAGAAGGTTCGGATCCTTATCGATATCAGCGGCAGGCTCACTCGAAGCGGCAGGCATTTTATTGTGCCAGATGGCATCGCTTGAAGTCTCTCCGGAAACGACGCGAGTGGACATCGCAGTGAACATGGCAGCTCCTAAAAGCATCATCACGCAGGATCTAGAGGCCATCTCAGTGATCCCGTTCGCTGGAGCAGTTGCCGAAACTGAAGTGGCTCGAACTCATGAGTATTTCCTGCGCAGCAATCCGGGAGAGTGTCGTGCCCTCGCATGCAACTTCTGGAGGTCGATTTGAGAGCGGTGGTACAACGGACATATTTACTATGGTGATCGCCATAGTATGGCGATCACCATAGCGGTGTCAAGCCAGGCGTGTTACGTTGAAGGATGCCCCGTAAGACTGACGCCCGCGCTCGCGCGATTGCCACTGCCGAGCGACTGTTTCGCATCCAAGGCTACACTGCGACGGGATTGAACCAGATCATCGAAGAAAGCGGCTCGCCCAAAGGATCGTTCTATTTTCATTTTCCGCGCGGTAAGGCACAGCTCGCAGAAGAAGCAATCGATCGCTACGTTGCGAGTAGAATTGCTGTGTTGCGGGCTATCTCGGCGAATACGACCGGTGATGCCCTGAGTTTCGTTCGTCAGATTTTCGGCGCGTTCGCGGCCGAAATGGTCGCCTCTGATTTCCAGTATGGATGTCTCATGCAAAATCTGGCGAACGAGCTTCCTGCACTCGACGCTGATCTGACCAAACGAGTCGCGCGCGGATTTGCTGATTCAACCGAGATCGTTGTGGAGCATTTCAGGGGGTGCGGTTTCACTTCCGCGCGCGCTTCTTCGACCGCTTCCGCGTTGGTCGCTGCCGTCGAAGGCGCACGTACGATCGCCCGCCTGGAACGGACAGCGGCTATATTCGACGCGCTGGCGGATGTGAGTGTTCAGGGGTGGGCGGCCCCCGAGGGGCGACCCGCGGTCAGCTCTCGGCGGAGCGGACGGTAGCTGCAACGGCGGACTTCCTTGCCGCTGCGCACTATGCCGGCCCATCTTGCCGCCACGGAACGTCGCGCCAATTCTCCGACGATACCATCATGCGCCTGTTTTGCCCGACGGTGCAACCGCCGAACAGCCGGTCGCGCGGATTGTGCGGGCTCTATCCGGCTACGGTCCGACGATTTTCACACACGCGTAACCCATTGATCTCACAGCATCCGTCTACTGTGCATGGGGTTGTTTTCGCGCTTTTTATTTTCGGGAGGGGCTATCCCGCCCCGAACGCGACTGCGACATTGTAGGTCAGAAGGCTCGCGGCATAGGCCAGCACCAGCATGTAGAAGAAGGTCACGGCCATCCAGGTCCAGCTTCCGGTCTCGCGCCGGATCACGGCGAGCGTGGATGCGCATTGCGGGGCGAAGATGTACCAGGCCAGCATCGACAGCGCGGTCGCAAGCGACCATTTCGTCGCCAGCACCTGGCCGATCTGCTCGGCCGCTTCCTTGCCGCCTTCGATCGCATAGACGGTGCCGAGCGCTGCGACCGCGACCTCGCGCGCCGCCATGCCGGGGATCAGCGCGACCGCGATCTGCCAATTGAAGCCGACCGGCGCCAGCAGCGGCGCGAGCGCCTTGCCGATGATCGCGGCCAGGCTGAAGTCGATCGCCGGCTCGGTGGCGCCCGCGGGCGGCTGCGGGAACGAGGCCAGGAACCAGATCAGCACCATCATCGAGAAGATCGTGGTGCCGGCGCGGTGCAGGAACATCTTGGCCCGCGTGTAGACGCCGATCGCGATCGATTTCAGCCGCGGCATCTTGTAGTCCGGCAGCTCCAGCATGAACGGCGCCGGCGCATAGTCGCGCAGCATGAAGAACTTGATCAGGAACGAGACGGCAAGCGCGCTGATGATGCCGGCAGCGTAGAGACCGAACATCACGAGGCCCTGGAGGTTGATGAAGCCCCAGACGTCTCTGGCCGGAATGAAGGCGGAGATGATCAGCGTGTAGACCGGAATGCGCGCCGAGCAGGTCATCAGCGGCGCGATCAGGATCGTGGTCAGCCGGTCGCGCTTGTTGTCGATCACGCGGGTCGCCATGATGCCGGGGATGGCGCAGGCAAAGCTCGACAGCAGCGGGATGAAGGCGCGGCCGTGCAGGCCGGCGCCACCCATGATGCGGTCCATCAGGAACGCGGCGCGCGCCATGTAGCCGAAATCTTCCAGCAGCAGGATGAACAGGAAGATGATGATGATCTGCGGCAGGAACACGATGACGCTGCCGACGCCCGATATCACGCCGTTCTGCAGGAAGCTCTGCAGCAGGCCGGCGGGCAGGGTCGCATGCACGAACTCGCCGAGCGCGTCGAAGCCGGAATTGAGCAGCTCCATCAGCGGCTGGGCCCAGGCGAACACCGCCTGGAACATCACGAACAGGATCGCCGCGAGCACGATCAGCCCGCCGACGGGATGCAGCACGATCGCGTCGATCCGCGCGGTCCAGGTGTCGGGCCTGCTGGGCAGGCTGACGCAGTCTGCGATGATGCGGTCGGCTTCGCGCTGGGTGGCGCGCAAATCGGCCACGCTGAGCGCCCGCCAATTGTTCTCTCCCGGCTCGGCCGCGAGCTTTGCCGAAATCTCGTCGGTCAGCGACAGCAGGTCGGCGGTGCCGCCCTTGCGCACCGCGATCGAGGTGACCACGGGCACGCCGAGCTCCTTGGCGAGCCGCTCGACGTCGACAGTGATGCCGCGGCGGGTCGCGATGTCGAACATGTTGAGCACGAGGATCATCGGCCGGCCGGTGCGCTTGAGCTCCAGCAGCAGCCGAATGGTCAGGCGCAGATTGGTGGAATCGGCCACGCACAGCACCAGGTCGGGCACGATCTCGCCGGTGGCTTTGCCGAGCACGAAGTCGCGGGTGATCTCCTCGTCCGGGCTGCGGCCGCGCAGCGAATAGGTGCCGGGCAGGTCGACCACGGAGACCTGGCGTCCCATGGGCGTGACGAAGAAGCCTTCCTTGCGTTCGACGGTGACGCCGGGATAGTTCGCGACCTTCTGCCGGCTGCCGGTCAGCGCATTGAACAGCGAGGTCTTGCCGCTGTTTGGCGTGCCGACCAGGGCGAGATGAAGTAGGGGCAATTCCATGGAATTAGGGTCCGGTCGCTTCAGGCGACGATGATGGCCATGGCTTCGCGACGGCGGACCGCGATGGTGATGCTGTCGACCCGCACGGCGATCGGGTCGCGCCCGACCAGCCCCTCGTGCAGGACCTCGACCCGGGCGCCCTCGACGAAGCCGAGCTCGATCAGCCGGCTCTCGAGCTCGATGTCCGAGAGCGCCGAACCTGCGTCCTTCGGGGAAAGGTGCTGGATGACGCCGGTATAGCCGCGCTGGGCCAGGCCCAGCGGCATCTGCGGACGTGTATCATGGATGTCGGTCATGCCCTGTATTTTCAACGCAGGGCATCGAGGTCAAGCGCGCTCGGTCGCTGAAACTGCACCTTAGAGTGATTTTAAAGTATCAGCTTCGTGACGGAGGCGATTGGCACCAAGCTCGGCACCAAGTCGGCTACTGGGCCGGGACCTTTTCCGCCTGGATGGCGGCCATGGCGCGGCTCTTGAAGTAGTCGAGCACGAACAGGCGGATCGCCGAGGACAGATTGCCCTGCTGGCGGTTGCCGTCGATCTCGCCGACCAGCTCGGACAGCGTCATGTTGCGCAGGCCCGAGATCTCCTTCATGCCGTTCCAGAACGCCTCTTCCAGGCTGACGCTGGTCTTGTGGCCGGCGACGACGATCGACCGTTTCACGACGGGCGACTTCATGGCTGCTCCTCGCGATCGATCCGGTGCTGGTCCAGGTGCGCCTTCGCCTGGTCCGCGCGCGTCTCCTCCGCCGACCGCTCCGCCTTCGTGCGGCCGAACTTCGTTCGGTTGGCGTCCGCCTGCTTCGCCGTGGCTTGCCGCTCGGCGCGCTTCCGGAAACGATTCAGGTTGATGACGTTCGCCATGTCGCGTCTCCATCATCCGATCCTCCGTGGGCAGGATGAAACATTCAGAAACTGTGCGCCGCACTGCGCCCAATGAGACTTGATCGCCATTCGCTTGTCCTCGTCAATCGACCCTTGGGCCATCAAACGATGAATTCCGCCCCGTGGGGACGGAGGGGCTGCGTAACACGCAATCCCGCCGCGACATTGACGGTAATCAAATCCCGTCCTTTAAGCCCTACATTTAATGGAGCTTGGGGCTCCGTATCATTACGGATGGCTATCGGAATTCGGAATTTATCCCGGGCTGGTCATCTTCTCGGGGCGCACCAGGCGGTCGAACTCCTCCGCCGAGACGAAGCCGAGCCGCAGCGCCTCTTCCTTCAGCGTGGTGCCGTTGGCATGTGCCGTCTTGGCCACCTTGGCCGCGTTGTCGTAGCCGATCTTGGGGGCAAGCGCCGTCACCAGCATCAGCGAACGCTGCATCAGTTCCTTGATGCGCTTCTCGTCGGCGCGGATGCCGCTGACGCAATGCTCGGTGAAGGAGCGTGCGGCGTCCGCCATCAGCCGGATCGAGTGCAGCATGTTGTAGGCCAGCACGGGCTTGTAGACGTTGAGTTCGAAATGGCCCTGGCTGCCGGCCACCGTGATCGCGGTGTGATTGCCGAACACCTGGCAGCACACCATGGTCATCGCCTCGCACTGCGTCGGATTGACCTTGCCCGGCATGATCGAGGAGCCCGGCTCGTTCTCCGGCAGCATCAGTTCGCCGAGGCCCGAACGCGGACCCGATCCGAGCAGGCGGATGTCGTTGGCGATCTTGAACAGTCCTGTCGCGACCGAATTGATGGCGCCGTGCGCCAGCACATAGGCGTCGTTCGAGGCCAGCGCCTCGAATTTGTTGGCGGCGCTGGTGAAGGGCAGCTTGGTAATCCCGGCAACGTGCTTTGCGAAAAGTTTTGCAAAGCGCGGCTTCGAATTGAGGCCGGTGCCGACGGCGGTGCCGCCCTGCGCCAGCGGATAGAGCTCCTTCACGGCGACCTTGAGCCGGGCGATGCCGCTTTCGACCTGCGCGGCATAGCCGGAAAATTCCTGGCCGAGCGTCAGCGGCGTCGCGTCCTGGGTGTGGGTGCGGCCGATCTTGACGATCTTTGCGAACTCCTTCTCCTTCTTGCGCAGCGCGCGCAGCAATTCGCCGAGGGCAGGGACGAGATCGGCGGTGATGCGGCTTGCCGCCGCGATATGCATCGCGGTCGGGAACGAGTCGTTCGACGACTGGCTCATGTTGACGTGATCGTTGGGATGCACCGGCTTCTTGGTGCCGAGCTCGCCGCCGAGCATCTCATTGGCGCGGTTGGCGATGACCTCGTTGAGATTCATGTTGCTCTGGGTGCCCGAGCCGGTCTGCCACACCACCAGCGGAAAATGATCGTCCAGCTTGCCCTCGATCACCTCGCGCGCGGCGCGGATAACGGCGTTGGCGCGGCGCTGGTCGAGCAGGCCGAGCTCCTGGTTGGACTGCGCCGCGGCGAGCTTGACGATGCCGAGCGCATGCACGAGCGAGATCGGCATGCGATCGGTGCCGATCCGGAAATTCTGGCGCGAGCGTTCGGTCTGCGCCCCCCAATAGCGATCGGCGAGGACCTCGATGGGGCCGAAGCTGTCGGTCTCGGTTCGGGTCGCCGGGCGCGAGGCGCGATCGGTCTTCGAACGGGAAGTCTTCGAGAGGGAAGTCTTCGAGGAGGAAGTTTTGGCCATGAGCACATCCATTCCGCCGCGCGAAATGCCGCGCGGCCTCTTCATGCGCCTCTATATAGGGAGTTTGGCCGCCTGCGACGGGCGCCAGTCCGATCTAGATCATTTCTTGCGGAAACGATCCAATCGCACGACTTCGGCGCCGCCCTGGTTCGGGGCCGCCGGCTCTTCCGTGCCTTCCGCAGGTTCAGTGGCAGGGGGCACCGCGACCGCGGACGGGGCGGGAGCGGCCGGCAATGTCTCGGCCGAGACGTCGGCGACATCGGAAGTCTCGAACTGGAGGCCGAATTTCACGGACGGATCAAGGAAGCTCTTGATGGCGCTGAACGGCACGATCAGCCGCTCCGGAATGCCGCCAAAGGACAGGCCGACCTCGAAGCGGTCCTCGAGCACGGTCAGATCCCAGAACTGGTGCTGCAGGATGATCGTCATCTCTTCCGGATATTGCGCCAGCAGCCGCGACGACAGCTTCACGCCCTCGGCCTTCGACACGAAGGTGATGAAGAAATGGTGCTCGCCGGGCAGTCCCTGGGACGCGGCGTCGGTCAGCACCTTGCGCAACACGCCGCGCAGCGCGTCGCGGGCCAGCACATCGTATCGGATATGATCGGTCGCCATGGTGGTCCTGTTGCATTCCAGGAGCTGGGCCCTGCCGGCCCGACTCGCCAAGCCGCAATAGTACCGCGCCTGACGGGTCAGCAGGAGTCCCCGCGGGGTAGGAAATAAGAGGTAAGTGGAGGCTTCTGTTGCCAGGTGCCTCCGAACCCCGCCTAACGGAGCTTAACCCGTTAGGACTTCAGAATGGTCTTTCAAACTGCGTTACGCAGCCTGAGCAACCGGAGCAAAGTTGTCGTTGGCAACTATTGCATAGCCCGATAACGGCGGAACAATACCGGGAAAAAGAACGCCCTTTACGCCCTCGTCGATCCTATTTCGCCCCCGCCAAAGCCCGCCTCAGGGCTAGCCCGCTGGTGGGCTTTGGTGGAGGCGCCGGGTACCGCCCCCGGGTCCGAATGGTTTATTGCGACGACCGTTTATTTCCATAGCCGGCGAACCGGCACTCCCAATATAGGGGGCAAACGTTTCAAATAACAGGTGTTTCGAGCGATCATTCCGGGGTTCCCTTTGGATAGGTTCCCGCCAGGCTTGGCCGCGCGCCGGCCGGCGTTCTAAGCTCCTGACATGTCCGAGGATTCCGCACCGGCCGCCCAACAACCAGTTCAAGAGCCGGACGGTCTGGCCACCAGCGCCGTTCCGCCGGGCTTGCTCGCGCTGTTCCTCGCCTTCGCCCGGATGTCGCTGGCAGGTTTCGGCGGGGTTTTGGTATTCGCCCGGCAGGCCATCGTCGAACAGCACCGCTGGATGACGGCGGACGAGTTCAACGAGACGTTCGCGCTCTGCCATTTCCTGCCCGGGCCCAACATCGTCAATCTGTCGATGGTGTTCGGCGCGCGGCTGCGCGGAATCGCCGGCGGCATTGCCGCCTTTGCAGGGCTGTTGCTCCCGCCCACGCTGATCATGACGGTGCTCGCGATCATCTACGCCCGGTTCGGCGATGTGGACGTGCTGCGCCGCAGCCTCGCGGGCATCTCCTGTGCGGCCGTCGGCCTCTTGATCGCGGTGGTCTTCCGGATGATGACGCCGCTGCTCAAGCGGCTGGACGTCGTCGCGCTCATCCTGATGCTAGGCGTATTCCTCGCCATCGGCGTCCTTCGCCTGCCGCTCCAGGCTGTGCTTTTGGTTGCGATCCCCGTCAGCGTCGGCGCCATTTTCCTGATGCGGCGGAAGGTAGCAGCATGAACGCGGAGAACCCGATCTGGGCGCTGATCTCGACCTTTGGTCTGATGTCGCTGTTCGCGGTCGGCGGCGCCGCGGCGGCCGTGCCCGAGATGCACCGCATCGCGGTCGAGGTGCATCACTGGATGACCGACAAGCAGTTCGCCGACGCCTATGCGATCGCGCAGCTCTCACCAGGTCCGAACGTCCTTATCGTCACGTTAATCGGCTATGCCGTCGCCGGCATCCCCGGCGCCCTGGCGGCGACCTTGGCCATGTGCCTGCCCACCGCGCTGCTTGCCTATTATGTCAGCCGGCTCCTCAATCGGCCGAGCCAATCGCGCTGGCCCGGGCTGATCCAGGCTGCACTGGTTCCGCTCTCGATAGGCTTGATGGCGGCGAGCGCCCTGATCCTCGCCGAGTCGACCGATCGCACGCTTGCTGCGCTGCTTCTGACCGCGACGGTTGCAGTGGTCGCATCCGTCTCGCGCATCAATCCACTATGGATTTTGCTGGTCGGGGGCTTGTTGGGTTTTGCTGGCATTGTGTAGTGAAAATGGCTAGGCAGGGATCCGGGCGGGGGCATCGATTTCCAGCCGATTAGAACAACAGTGCTCGTGGCTTACGGGTCGCGGAGGAGACATGCATGGCCGATACGATGGGCCACTCGGCGACAGCCAACCGAAACACCTCGGTGGTGATCAGCTTTTGTCTGCTGGCCATAGCGCCGCAGATTTTCGAATTCATCTGGTCGTTCGGGACGATCTTTGGCTGGGGCGCCGGACGCGGCCCGGCTGCCGTGGTGACCAGCCACGCTACGGCGCTGCTCGCGGGTGCGCCCGGCGCGTTGCTCGGGGCGGTCGGCGGTGACACCAAGAAGGCGTCCTCCGATGTGCTGCTGGCGCTGATCTATTCCTATCCGATCTTTGCGGTGGCGATTCTCACGTTCTTCATGACGATCAGGTCGGCGCAGGACTATGTCGGCGGGATCGTGTTGATGGCGCTCGCCTTGTTCGCACTGTGGGCCTCCAGCGATTTGCAGGGGATGCGCGGCTTCTCCTTCGGCGCCGGCACGGCGCCGCGGATGTTTGGCGGGCTGCTCGTCGCACTTGGCGCCGGCATCGCGTTGACGGGACTGCTGACCGACGGGCCGGGCATGGCGCACTATGCCTGGCGTGGGCCCCTCTTTGTGATGATCTCGATCGTCTTCTTCGCGCTGGCGATTCGTCCGCTTGGGGTGGTGGTTACGGCATTCGCAAGCTTCCTGATCGCGGCGATGGGCACGCATGAAACGCGCTGGCTCGAAGCGATCATCGTCGGCGCCTGCCTGACGCTCGGCTGCGCGCTGCTTTTCCCCTACGTGCTCGGGCTGCCGATGCCGATGTTCCCGCGCTTCCTGGTTCAGTGAGGGTGTGATGTTCGATCTCTTCCACAATCTGGGCCTCGGTTTCGGTGTGGTGTTTCAGATCTCGTGGTGGTCACCCTGGTGGCTCTACGGTCTGTCGCTGCCGATCTCGATCAATATTCTCATGTGCCTGATTGGCGCATTGGTCGGCACGCTGGTTGGCGTGCTGCCCGGTATCGGCACCGTCGCAACCGTGGCGATGCTCCTGCCGATCACGTTCGGATTGCCGCCGGTCGGCGCGCTGATCATGCTCGCCGGCATCTATTACGGCGCCCAGTACGGCGGCTCGACCACCTCGATCCTGGTCAATATTCCCGGTGAGGCGACGTCGGTCGTCACCGCCATCGACGGCCATCAGATGGCAAAGCAGGGCCGTGCCGGCCCGGCGCTGGCGATCGCGGCGATCGGCTCGTTCTTCGCCGGCTGCGTCGCGACCGTGCTCATTGCCGTTCTCGGTGCGCCGCTGACCAAGCTCGCGCTGGCGTTCGGCCCGGCCGAATATTTCTCGCTGATGGTGCTGGGCCTGATCTTCGCGGTGGTGCTGGCCAAGGGGTCGGTGCTGAAGGCGATCGCGATGATCGTGTTCGGCCTGATGCTGTCGATGGTCGGCTCTGACATCGAGACCGGCGCCTCGCGCATGGCGTTCAACATTCCGGAGCTTGCCGATGGTCTCGGCTTTGCGACGGTGGCGATGGGCGTGTTTGGCTTCGCCGAGATCATCCGCAACCTCGACGCCGGCGCCGAGATGAACCGCGACCTCGTGCAGCAGAAGATCACCGGCCTGATGCCGACCAGGAAGGACCTGATCGACTCGGCACCTGCGATCCTGCGCGGCACCGTGCTCGGCTCGATCCTCGGCATCCTGCCGGGCGGCGGCGCCGTCATCGCGTCCTTTGCGTCCTACACGCTCGAGAAGAAGATCGCCAAGAACCCGTCGCGGTTCGGCCGCGGTGCGATCGAGGGCGTGGCGGCGCCGGAAAGCGCCAACAATGCCGCGGCGCAGACCTCCTTCATCCCGCTGCTGACACTCGGCATCCCGCCCAACGCCGTGATGGCGCTGATGGTGGGCGCGATGACCATCCACGGCATCGTACCGGGTCCGCAGGTGATGCAGAAGCAGCCGGAACTGGTCTGGGGCATGATCGCCTCGATGTGGATCGGCAATCTGATGCTGATCATCATCAACCTGCCGCTGGTTGGAATCTGGGTGCGGCTGTTGCGCGTTCCCTACCGGCTGATGTTCCCCTCGATCGTGATCTTCTGCGCGATCGGCATCTACTCGGTGAATAACGCGCCGGTCGACGTCATCCTCGCAGGCGTGTTCGGTCTGGTCGGCTACTGGCTGATCAAGCACGATTTCGAGCCGGCGCCGCTGCTGCTCGGCATGGTGCTCGGACCGCTGATGGAAGAGAACCTGCGCCGCGCGCTGCTGATCTCGCGCGGCGACTGGAGCGTGTTCCTGACGCGTCCGCTGTCGGCCGTGCTGCTCGCGATCGCCGCTTTCCTCCTGGTGCTCACGGTGCTGCCCGCGTTGCGTGCCAAGCGCGACGAGGTATTCACGGAATCCGAAAACTAAGGGCGCCGCGCCTGCGTCGGCGCGTCGTGCCTCGAACCCAGCCGGCAAGTTGGCCAGCAGGATCAATCTGATAGACGAGGGGCGGAATGCTGAGTTCCGCCCCTTGTCGTTTGCACCGGGAACGCTCACTTTTCCGGGTATAATGCGTATCGATGGCGAATCGCCGCTGTCGCAGCGCGGGGGCGGCCGCTAAATTCGCCGCCTCCCCAAAGGCTCACGCACATGCACCAGTATCAGGACCTGCTCGAGCGGATTCTTTCAGACGGCGCCGAAAAGACCGACCGGACCGGCACCGGCACGCTGTCGGTGTTCGGCCATCAGATGCGCTTCAACCTGTCTGCCGGTTTTCCGATGCTGACCACCAAGCGCCTGCCGCTGAAGGCGATCGTGCATGAGCTATTGTGGTTCCTGAAGGGCGATACCAACATCAAATATCTGCGCGACAACGGTGTCACCATCTGGGACGAGTGGGCCGACGCCAATGGCGATCTCGGCCCCGTCTACGGCCATCAGTGGCGCTCCTGGCCCGCGCCGGACGGACGCAGCATCGATCAGATCGCGAACGTGATCGACATGATCAAGCGCAATCCGGACTCGCGCCGCCTGATCGTCTCGGCCTGGAATCCGGCCGAGGTCGACAAGATGGCGCTGCCGCCGTGCCACTGCCTGTTCCAGTTCTACGTCGCCAACGGCAAGCTGTCGTGCCAGCTCTATCAGCGCTCGGCCGACGTGTTCCTCGGCGTGCCCTTCAACATCGCCTCCTATGCGCTGCTCACCCTGATGGTGGCGCAGGTCACGGGCCTGAAGGCCGGCGACTTCGTGCACTCATTCGGTGACACTCATCTCTATTCCAACCATCTGGAGCAGGCGAAGCTCCAGCTCACGCGCGCGCCGCGCGCGCTGCCGGTGATGCGGATCAATCCCGAGGTGAAGGATATCTTCTCCTTCCGTTACGAGGACTTTGAGCTCGTCGGCTACGACCCGCATCCGCACATCAAGGCCGCGGTCGCGGTCTGACGCCGATGTCGCTCAACATCCGCCCTGTGCGTCCCGGCGAAGCCGGGCTGGTTCTTGCTTTCATCCGCGAGCTCGCCGAGTACGAAAAGCTTTCGCACGAGGTCGAGGCGACCGAGGCTGACATCGCCGACGCACTGTTCGGGGAGCGACCGCAACTCCATTGCGCCCTCGCCGAGTGGAACGGCGAGCCGGTCGGCTTCGCGGTGTGGTTTGCGAATTTCTCGACGTTCAGCGGCCGCCACGGCATCTATCTCGAAGATTTGTATGTGCGGCCGTCACACCGGGGCAGGGGCCTCGGCAAGGCTCTGCTCGTGCACCTTGCCAGGGAATGCGTCGAGAACGGCTGGTCGCGGCTGCAATGGGCGGTGCTCGACTGGAACGCGCCGTCGATCGCGTTCTACAAGTCGCTCGGTGCCATCATGCTGGAGGACTGGACGCTGTGCCGCGTCACCGGTCCGGCGCTGACACGGCTTGCCGGGAGCGCGACCTGATGGAGATCGTCTTCGTCGTCGCCATCGCGGAGAACGGCGTCATCGGCGCCGGCAACGCGATGCCGTGGCGAATGAAATCCGACATGGCGCGCTTCAAGGCGCTCACGATCGGCAAGCCCGTGATCATGGGCCGCAGGACCTTCGAATCCCTGCCCCGGCCGCTTCCGGGCCGCACCAATATCGTCGTCACGCGCGATGCGGAGTATCGCGCCACCGGCGCCATCGTCACGACATCGACTGCCGAGGCAGACGCCATCGCGCGCGGCGATGCCCTGCGGCGTTCGGTCACCGAGATCGCCGTGATTGGCGGTGCCGAAATCTATCGGCAATGGCTCGATCGCGCCGATCGCCTCGAAATCACCGAAGTGCATGCCCGCCCCGAAGGCGACACGCATTTCGACATCGACAGGGCAGAGTGGGACGAGGTCGAGCGCATCCGTCATCCTGCCGGACCCCACGACAGCGCCGACTACTCCTATGTGACATATCGTCGGCGGGCGGGCCATTAACCGCATTTGCCAATGTTAACATTGACTTTTCTGCCCCCAAGCTTAGCTCGGAGGGCGGCGAGGGCTGCGTTGTAAGGGACCTGCCTGTCCCCTATAAAGCCGGACCGGACAAAGCGGGCGGGGGCAATTTCACCCTGCCGAGGAGAGCGTCGAATGCCGTGGAAGAATCAGGGCGGTGGCCCATGGGGCTCGGGTCCGAAGGGACCATGGGGCAACGGCCCGCAACCGGTCGGGCCAAGGCCGCCGGATCTGGAAGACCTTCTGCGGCGCGGCCAGGATCGCCTCCAGCAGATCATGCCGGGCGGCTATTTCTCCGGCATCGGCATCACGCTGATCGTGCTGCTCATCGTCGCGTTTTGGCTGCTGTCGGGCTTCTTCCGGGTGCAGTCCGAAGAGCTCGGCGTCGTGCTGCGCTTCGGCAAGCATGTCCGCACCGTGGAGCCCGGCCTGAACTATCACCTGCCGTATCCGATCGAGACCGTGCTGCTGCCAAAGGCATTGCGCGTTTCTACCATTTCCATCGGCATGACGCTGATCGACGATCCGGCGCGGCGCGGCCGTTCCATTCGTGACGTGCCGGAAGAGAGCCTGATGCTGACCGGCGACGAGAACATCGTCGACGTCGACTTCACCGTGCTCTGGCGCATCAAGCCCAATGGCGTCGGCGATTTCCTCTTCAACATCCAGAACCCCGAAGGCACCGTGAAGGCGGTCGCCGAGAGCGCGATGCGTGAGGTGATCGGCCGCTCGCAGATCCAGCCGATCCTGACCGGCGCGCGCAACGTCACCGAACAGGGCGTGCAGGAACTGATCCAGAAGACCCTGGACAGCTACGGCGCCGGCATTCAGATCAGCCAGGTGCAGATGCAGAAGGTCGACCCGCCGGCGCAGGTGATCGACGCCTTCCGCGACGTCCAGGCGGCGCGCGCCAACCTCGAGCAGCTGCAGAACGAGGCGCAGACCTACGCCAACCAGGTCGTGCCGCAGGCACGCGGACGTGCGGCGCAGATCATGCAGGCCGCCGAAGGCTACAGGGAGCAGACGGTCGCCGAGGCCAAGGGCCAGAGCTCGCGCTTCCTGAAGGTTTACGAGGAATACAAGAAGGCGCCCGACGTGACGCGTGAACGGATTTATCTGGAGACGATGGAGCGCGTGCTCGGCGGCTCGGAAAAGCTCATCTATGACGGCGGCCAGTCGGGCCAGGGCGTCGTGCCTTATCTGCCGCTCAGCGAATTGACGGCCAAGCGGCCGCCTGCAACCGGCCAGCAGACGACCGGAGGCAACCGATGAGATCTCCGGTCACAGGCATTGTCACGCTGCTCGGCCTCCTGCTCGTCGTGATCGTGGGCTACATGTCCCTGTTCACGGTGGCGCAGACCGAGCAGACCATCGTGCTGCAATTCGGCAAGCCCGTCGACGTCGTCACCGATCCCGGCCTGCACTTCAAGGCACCGTGGAATTCGGTGATCAACATCGACAAGCGCATCCTCGATCTGGAGAACCCGTCGCAGGAAGCGATCGCGTCCGACCAGAAGCGGCTCGTGGTCGACGCCTTTGCGCGTTACCGCATCAAGGACGCGCTCCGCTTCTATCAGAGCATCGGCTCGATCCAGGCCGCCAACATCCAGCTCACCACGCTCTTGAACGCGGCGCTGCGCCGCGTTCTCGGCGAGGTGACCTTCATCAACGTGGTCCGGGACGACCGCGAGAAGCTGATGCAGCGCATCCGCGATCAGCTCGATCATGAGGCCGACGGCTACGGCATCCAGGTCGTCGACGTCCGGATCCGCCGTGCCGATCTGCCCGAGCAGAACAGCCAGGCGGTCTATCAGCGCATGAAGACGGAACGCGAGCGCGAAGCCGCCGAGTTCCGCGCGCAGGGCGGCCAGAAGGCACAGGAGATCCGCTCCAAGGCCGACCGCGAGGCGACCGTGATCGAGGCAGATGCAAGGTCGCTGGCCGAGCAGACGCGCGGCGTCGGCGATGCCGAGCGCAACCGTCTGTTCGCCGAAGCCTACGGCAAGGATGCGGATTTCTTCTCCTTCTACCGCTCGATGACGGCCTATGAGAACGGGCTGCGCGCGAACGACACTCGCTTCCTGCTGCGCCCGGACTCGGATTTCTTCCGGTTCTTTGGTAACCCGTCCGGCAAGACGGCGACCACGACGCCAGCGAAGCCGTAAGTGAGACAAGGGCGGCAAGTCGGGCCTCAGGTCTGGCCGCCCCTCGTCCAGACAAGAACAGCACAACGGGAGGTTCCAATCCGATGAGGTCCATTGCGTTCACCGACTTCCTCATCGGTTTGGGCATCCTGTTCGTGCTGGAAGGCTTGATGTTCGCGGCAAGCCCGGCCTGGATGCGCAAGGCCATGAAAAGCGCGATGGCCACACCGGACAATGTCCTGCGAGCGGTCGGCATTGGTTCGGCCGTGGCCGGCTTGGTCCTGATCTGGGTTATGCGACGGCCAATTTAGCCGTCGCACCAACGCCAAAGTGAAGGCGAGGGACCGGTTTTCGCCTTATTGTCCGGGTCTTGAGGCCCGTTAAGGTCCGCGCTTGCGCCGTCCCCCCGTTCGAGCGCAGTCTTGACGCCGAATCCTTGCTTCCTGGAGATCACAATGACCGCTGCCACCATTGCCCCGACCCGTTTGCGCTTAGGGCTGGCCGCGCTCGCCGTTGGCGCTTTCAGCGCATTCGGCACACCGGCCTCTGCGCGCGGACCGGACGGCATCGCCGACGTCGCCGAGAAGGTGATCGACGCGGTCGTCAACATCTCGACCTCGCAAACCGTCGAAGCCAAGGGCGGCGGCGGCAATGCCATGCCGCAACTGCCGCCCGGCTCGCCCTTCGAGGAGTTCTTCGACGACTTCTTCAAGAATCGCAAGGGTCCCGGCGGCGGCAGCAAGGGCGGAGAGAATAGCCCGGCGCCGCGCAAGACCAACTCGCTCGGAAGCGGCTTCATCATCGACACGTCAGGCGTCGTCGTCACCAACAACCACGTCATCGCGGACGCCGACGAGATCAACGTCATCCTCAACGACGGGACCAAGATCAAGGCCGACCTGGTCGGCGTCGACAAGAAGACCGACCTTGCCGTGCTGAAGTTCAAGCCGCCGAAGCCGCTGGTGTCGGTGAAGTTCGGCGATTCCGACAAGCTGCGCCTCGGCGACTGGGTCGTCGCGATCGGCAATCCTTTCAGCCTCGGCGGCACCGTGACGGCCGGTATTGTTTCGGCGAAGAACCGTGACATCTCGTCAGGTCCGTACGACAGCTACATTCAGACCGACGCCTCCATCAACCGCGGCAATTCCGGCGGTCCGCTGTTCAACCTCGATGGCGACGTCATCGGCGTCAACACATTGATCATCTCGCCCTCCGGCGGCTCGATCGGCATCGGCTTCGCCGTACCGTCGAAGACGGTCGCGGGTGTGGTCGACCAGCTCCGCCAGTTCGGCGAGTTGCGCCGCGGCTGGCTGGGCGTGCGCATCCAGAGCGTTACCGACGAGATCGCCGAGAGCCTCAACATCAAGCCGCCGCGCGGCGCGCTGGTTGCCGGCGTCGACGACAAGGGCCCGGCCAAGCCGGCCGGCATCGAGCCCGGCGACGTCGTCGTCAAGTTTGACGGCAAGGACGTCAAGGACCCGAAGGATCTGTCTCGCGTGGTCGCCGACACGGCGGTCGGCAAGGAGGTCGACGTCGTCATCATCCGCAAGAGTCAGGAGGAGACCAAGAAGGTCACGCTCGGCAGGTTGCAGGATCCCGACAAGGTGCAGGCCGCAGTGAAGACCGACGAGCCTCCGCCTGAAAAGACCGTGACGCAGAAGGCGCTCGGCCTCGATCTCGCGGCGCTGAGCAAGGACCTGCGTGCGCGCTACAAGATCAAGGACAGCGTCAAGGGTGTGGTCGTCACCAATGTCGACGCCAATTCGGACGCCGCCGAGAAGCGCCTCTCCGCCGGCGACGTCATCGTCGAGGTGGCGCAGGAGGGCGTCTCCAGCGGCGCCGACATCCAGAAGCGGGTCGACCAGCTCAAGAAGGACGGCAAGAAGTCGGTGCTGCTGCTGGTGTCGAACGCCGACGGCGAGCTGCGCTTCGTGGCGTTGAGCGTGCAGTAAGGGGCATGAGTCGCCACACATTCACTGTCATGCTCCGCGAAAGCGGGGCATCCAGTACGCCGCGGCCTTTCCGTATCCTCGCCCTGTCTCTGGAATACTGGATCACCCGCTTTCGCGGGTGATGACAGCGGAGAGGAGGCTACGCCTCACGAACTCCTCGCGCCGATACCCCTGCGCATACAGCAGCGCGGTGAGATCGCCATGATCGATCCGGGCTGCCGCAGCCGCGGCCACCGCAGGCTTGGCATGATACGCCACGCCCAGCCCAGCCGCCTGGATCATCGCGAGATCATTGGCGCCGTCGCCGACCGCCAGCGAGTCGACGTCGTCGAGATCGAACGACTCCATCAGATCCACCAGCGTCGCGAGCTTTGCCGCGCGCCCCAAAATCGGCTCCTTCACCTCGCCGGTGAACTTGCCGTCGCGGACGACGAGCTCGTTGGCGCGGTTCTCCTGGAAACCGATCCTGGTGGCGACCGCACTGGTGAACAGTGTGAAACCGCCGGAGACGAGACAGGCATAGGCGCCATGGGCGCGCATGGTCGCGACCAATTCGCGGCCACCCGGCGTCAGCGTAATGCGCTTGGCCAGCACCTCGTCGACGGCACTGGCGGGGAGGTCTTTGAGCAGCGCGACGCGCTCGCGCAGCGCCGGCTCGAACTCGACCTCGCCGCGCATCGCACGCTCGGTGATGGCTGCCACATGGGCCTTCACCCCGACGCAATCGGCGAGCTCGTCGATGCATTCCTGGCCGATCATGGTGGAATCCATGTCGGCGAGAAAAAGCTTCTTGCGCCGGAAGCCGACTGGTTGCACCACGATATCAATCGGTAGGTCGCCGCGAAGCTCGCGGAGCCGCTGTTCGATGGCGTGACGGTCGCCTTCGAGGTTACTGTCGGCGCCGAAGGGGATGTCGACTGCCACCCCGTCGAACAGCCAGTGCGCGGGAGCTGCCTGAGGCAGCACGGCGCGGGCTCCGTCGACGATGGTCGAGTCGAGCGCGGGGTTATTCGGGTTGCAGATCAGCGTGGCAACGAGGGACATTTGAGGTTTTCGTGAGCGAGGGGCAAGTCGGCAGAGGGCATGTTGGCAAGGCCGTGCTTATCGCAGGCCCGACCGCCAGCGGCAAGTCGGCGCTCGCGATCGAGCTTGCGCTCGCTGCGAACGGGGTCGTGATCAATGCCGATTCCATGCAGGTCTACCGCGACCTCCGCATCATCACCGCGCGCCCCACCCTAGGCGACGAGGCGCAGGTGCCTCATCGCCTGTACGGCCATGTCGATGCGGCCGTGAATTTTTCGGCCGGAGCCTGGGTGAGTGACGCGGCGAGGGCGCTTGAAGAGGCGCAAGCCGAAGGCCGCCTGCCGATCTTCATCGGCGGCACCGGGCTGTATTTCAAGGCGCTGACGGCGGGCCTTTCCGTGGTGCCGCCAATCCCCGCCGAGGTGCGCGAGGACGTCCGGGCGCGGCTGGAGCGGAACGGCGTCGAGGCGATGCACGCGGAACTCGCAGCCGCCGATCCCAAGGCAGCCGAGCGATTGAACCTGCGTGACCGCACGCGCATTGCGCGCGCGCTCGAAGTGGTCGAAGCCACCGGCCGTTCGCTGCTGGACTGGCACCATGAGGGGCAGCCGCCGCTCTTGCCCAAGGACAGTTTTCGCGCTGTGTTCCTCGCGCCCGAGCGCGACGACCTCTATGCGCGCATCGACGCCCGCTTTGATGTCATGTTGGAGGCCGGCGCTCTGGAGGAGGTCGAGCGTCTCGCCGCCCGAGACCTCGATCCGCTGCTGCCGGCGATGAAGGCTCACGGCGTGCCGGCCCTGGTCCGGCATCTGCGTGGTGAGCTCAGCCTGGAGCAGGCGGCCACCATCGGCCGCGCCGACACCCGGCACTACGCCAAGCGGCAGTTCACCTGGTTTCGGCACCAATTGCCCGAATTCGAGTGGGTGAAGCCGGAGGGGGGGCGGGGCTGGCTGGCGGCGGCGGTGAACGCGGCCCGGGACCCCGGTTGACACGCTTTTGTGCCTCGGTCGCCGAATTTACCTCTCGCCCAACCCCGGGAACACCGCTACACTGCCAAAATCGCGCGGGAACGGCCGCATTGCCTTGACATCGGGGCCCCGGCCGCTATGTTTCGCGCAACCTTTGGGAAGCCGAGCCGCCGCCATGCGTAACATTATTACCAAACTCCTTATCGCCGTCGTACCCAGGCACACCGCCGGGGGTGGCTAGCTGCCATCCACATGACAGGCGGTGTGCATGGGCCCTCTTCGGGGCCTTTTTTATTTCCGAAAACCCGACACGAACGAAGCCGCTGACAACAGCGCATCCGGAGCAAGCCAATGAGCGACAAGAGCCACGATCCGAACCAGATGACCGGCGCCGCAATGATCGTCCGCGCGCTCATCGATCATGGCGTGACCGACATTTTCGGCTATCCCGGCGGCGCGGTGCTTCCGATCTACGACGAGATCTTCCAGCAGAGCGAAGTCCAGCACATCCTGGTCCGCCACGAGCAGGGGGCGGGCCACGCCGCCGAGGGCTATGCGCGTTCGACCGGCAGGCCGGGCGTTGCACTGGTGACCTCCGGCCCCGGCGCCACCAACATGGTGACGCCGCTCACCGACGCGCTGATGGACTCGATCCCGCTGGTCTGCATCTCCGGCCAAGTGCCGACGCATCTGATCGGCAACGACGCGTTCCAGGAATGCGACACGGTCGGCATCACGCGCCCCTGCACCAAACACAACTGGCTGGTGCGCGACGTCAACGATCTCGCAAAGGTGCTGCACGAGGCGTTTTACGTTGCGACCACGGGTCGGCCGGGCCCGGTGCTCGTCGACGTGCCCAAGGACGTGCAGTTCGCGACCGGCACCTATCATCCGCCGCGCAAGTCCGACGTGCATCGCTCCTACGCGCCGCGCGTGAAGGGCGATGCGACGCAGATCCGCAAGGCCGTGGCGCTGCTCGCAGGCGCCAAGCGCCCCGTGATCTACAGCGGCGGCGGCGTGATCAATTCCGGTCCCGAGGCCACCAGGCTGCTGCGCGAGCTGGTCGAGGTCACCGGCTTTCCGATCACCTCCACGCTGATGGGCCTCGGCGCATATCCCGCGTCGGGCAAGAGCTGGCTCGGCATGCTCGGCATGCACGGCACCTACGAAGCCAACATGACCATGCATGATTGTGACGTCATGCTGTGCGTCGGTGCGCGCTTCGACGACCGCATCACCGGCCGCGTCGATGCGTTCTCGCCGGGCTCGAAGAAGATCCACATCGATATCGACCCGTCCTCGATCAACAAGAACATCCGCGTCGACGTGCCGATCATCGGCGACTGCGGCAACATCCTCGGCGACATTCTCCAGGTGTTCAAGGCGGAGGCGAAGAAGCCCGACATCAAGGCCTGGTGGCAGCAGATCGCGCAGTGGCGCGCCCGCAACTCGCTCTATTACAGGAAGAGCAACGACGTCATCCTGCCGCAACACGCGATCCAGAGCCTGTTCGAGGCGACGCGCGGCAGGGACACCTACATCACCACCGAGGTCGGCCAGCATCAGATGTGGGCCGCGCAGTTCTACGGCTTTGAGGAGCCGCATCGCTGGATGACCTCGGGCGGTCTCGGCACCATGGGCTACGGCTTGCCGGCCGCGGTCGGCGTGCAGGTTGCCCATCCCGACAGTCTCGTCATCGACATCGCGGGCGATGCCTCGGTGCAGATGACGATGCAGGAGATGTCGACGGCGGTGCAGTACGAGCTGCCGATCAAGATCTTCATCCTGAACAACCAGTACATGGGCATGGTGCGGCAGTGGCAGCAGCTGCTCCATGGCAACCGCCTGTCGCATTCCTACTCGGAGGCGATGCCGGACTTTGTCAAGCTCGCGGAAGCCTATGGCGGGGTCGGCATCCAGGTGCACAAACCCGGCGATCTCGACGGCGCCATCCAGGAGATGATCTCGGTCAAGCGCCCGGTGCTGTTCGACTGCCGCGTCGCGTCGCTGGAAAATTGTTTCCCGATGATCCCCTCCGGCAAGGCGCACAACGAGATGCTGTTGCCGGAGCAGGCGAACGACGAAGCCACCGCAAAGGCGTTCGCCGGCGGCAAGGCGCTGGTGTGAGCGTGATCGTCACAAATTCCGCTGTCATCGCCCGGCTTGACCGGGCGATCCAGTACGCCGCGGCCTCTCGATCGCTCTCGGGGCCTCTGGAATACTGGATCCCCGCCTTCGCGGGGATGACAGTCGCGAGAGATGGATTGATGAGAAGGTGAAATGTTCGACCTGAACGAGCTCGAACGCGCACATGCGATCGTGGGGCAGGCGGTGCCGGCAACGCCGGCGCACGCCTGGCCGCTGCTCGCCGAGCGGCTCGGCACGCAGGTCCTCGTCAAGCACGAGAATCACACGCCGACAGGCGCCTTCAAGGTGCGCGGCGGGTTGGTCTATCTCGATCGGCTGAAGCGCGAACGGCCGAACATTCCGGGCATCATCTCGGCGACGCGCGGCAATCATGGTCAGAGCCTCGCTTTTGCGGCGAGCCGCCATGGCGTGCCTGCCGTGATCTATGTGCCGCGCGGCAATTCGGTCGAGAAGAACCGCGCGATGAAGGCGTTTGGCGCAGAGCTCGTTGAACATGGCGAGGACTTTCAGGCCGCACGCGAGGAGGCCGGGCGCCACGCGCAGTTCGCCGGACTGCACATGGTGCCGTCGTTCCATACGGACCTGGTGCTGGGCGTGGCGACCTATGCGCTCGAAATGCTCCGGGCCGCGCCCGATCTCGACGTCCTCTATGTGCCGATCGGGCAGGGCTCGGGGATCTGCGGCTGCATCATGGCGCGCGATCTGCTCGGCCTGAAGACCGAGATCGTCGGCGTGCAGTCGACCGAGGCGCCGTCCTACGCGCTGTCGTTCGCGGCGGGCCACGTCGTGACGACCGAGACCAGCAACACGCTCGCGGACGGCATGGCGACGCGGATTCCCGATCCGGAAGCGCTCGCGGTCATCCTCAAGGGCGCCTCGCGTATCGTCCAGGTGATGGACGATGAGATCGCGCTCGCGATCCATGCGCTCTGGACCGATACGCATAATCTCGCCGAAGGCGCCGGCGCCGCCCCGCGCGCCGCGGCGCGTGGGGGAAATGCAAGTCTGTCGGGGAAGCGCGGCGGGGGCGGGGGGTGCGGGGGCGATATAGATTTGGGTGTGTTGCGCGGGGGGGGGGGGGCGGGTGCGC
>NZ_JBVVPM010000022.1:0-63046 GCF_055811255.1 Bradyrhizobium sp. MI1.11 | reverse complement strand
GTTACACCCTCCTGGGGGCCTCGTTTGGCGGCCGGTTTTTTCATTTTTATCGGCGGGGCCCATCCCTGGCGCGCGGTACAAAAACAACCCCCCCCCCCGCCGCCCCCGGCGCCGCCGCGCTCGCCGCGGCGCTTCGGGAAAAGGCAAGTCTGTCGGGAAAGCGCGTCGGTCTCGTGCTGTCCGGCGGCAATATCGATTTCGATCTGTTCCGCGGTTGGGTCGGGACGGATGCGCCGGTCGCTCGTCGGGCGACGGCGTAACGACGAGAATGAAGGGGACGACAATGAACCAGCCCGCATCCGCCTATTTCATCGAGGAGCGCCACGACCCGAACGAGACGCACACGCTTTCGGTGCTCGTGCAGAACGAGCCCGGCGTGCTCGCGCGCGTCATCGGCCTGTTCTCGGGGCGCGGCTACAACATCGAGAGCCTGACGGTCTCGGAGACCGAGAGCCAGAAGCATCTCTCCCGCATCACCATCGTCACCACCGGTACGCCCATGGTGATCGAGCAGATCAAGCATCAGCTTGACCGCATGATCCCGGTCTATCGCGTCGTCGATATGACGCTGACCAAGCGCTCGATCGAGCGCGAGCTGGCGATGGTGAAGGTGCGCGGACAGGGCGAGCATCGCGTCGAGGCGCTGCGGCTGGCGGACGCATTCCGCGCCCGCGTGATCGACGCCACCACCGAGAGCTTTGTGTTCGAGATCACAGGCAATACCGAGAAAATCAATCAGTTTATCGACCTGATGCGTCCGCTTGGCCTCGTCGAAGTGTCGCGCACCGGTGTTGCCGCGATTGGTCGCGGGCCTGAAGGAATGTGAGCCATGCTGGCGCGCGACTGGTATTACAACGAGCGGAACCGGATGGGGATCGGGCCTGCAGTGGCCTCGATCTACGACAGTCACGACGATGCCGATCTACGGGCGCGCGCGGCGCTGAAAATGCTCGGGGTCCAGCGCGGCTGGCGCATCGCCGATATCGGTTGCGGCAACGGCGTGCTTGCGACCGAGGCGGCGCTGATGGGCGCCGAGGTCGACGCCATCGACATCTCGCCCGCAATGCTGGCGCTCGCCGAGATCTATGCTCGGGACCGCAAGGCGCCCGTGCGCACGCAGTCCGCCGGCCTGCTCAGCTTCGCCTACCGGTCGGAATCCTATGACCTGATCGTCAGCGAGTTCACGCTGCACCATCTGCCGGATTTCTGGAAGGCGGTGGCGATGTCGCGGATCTATCGCGCGCTCAAGCCCGGTGCCACGTTCTATTTGCGGGACATCGTCTACGCCTCGATGCCCGACGCCTTGGAGCGCGACGTCGAGCAATGGGCCGACTTCGAGATCAAGAACCACGATGTGCCGCGTGAAAGCGTCGTCACCCACATGCGCGACGAGTATTCCACTTTTGGTTGGGTCATGGAACGGATGCTGACCGACGTCGGCTTCTCGATTGTCTCGGCCGATTATCACGCCCCGATGCACGGCACTTATCTGCTGCGAAAACCCAATTCTTCCACGTAAAGGCCGGCGAGCAAGGCTAAAGCTGTGAGAGCAAACTGCAACTACGATGTAGCTGCGCTCCCTCCCCCGCTTGCGGGGGAGGGCTGGGGGGAGGGTGTCTCCGCAATCGAGAATCCCCAAGAGGAGAGAACCCTCACCCGCGCCTTCGGCGCGACCTCTCCCGCAAGCGGGAGAGGTTAGGAGTTTGGAATGAAGCCGGCCGACATCCTCATCGCCATCCTGGTGGCGATCATCTGGGGGCTTGCCTTTGTGGCGAGCCGGATCGCGCTCGACGAATTTTCGCCGGAGCTGATGACGGCGATGCGCTTCACCATTGCCGCGGTCCCGTGCCTATTCATCCGCAAGCCGAAAGTCGCCTGGTCGCTCCTGATCGCGATCAGCTTTACGCTCTTTCTCGGCCAGTTTCTGAGCCAGGCCTATGGCATCGCCCATGGCGTGCCAGTCGGATTGACTTCCGTCGTCGTGCAGAGCCAGGCGCTGTTCACGGTCGGCTTTGCCGCGATCGCATTCGGCGAGCGGCCGACGCCGGTTCAGACGCTGGGCATCGTCATCGCAGCCGTCGGGCTTTTGATGATCTGCGGCACGGTCGGCTATGATTTCAGCGTCGGTGCCTTCGCCGTGCTGATGATCGCGCCGGTCAGCTTTGCGGTCGGCAATATCCTGCTGCGCGGCGCCCGCGGCGTGCCGATGTTCGATCTGTTCGCCTGGTTGTGCCTTGCCACCGCGGTGCCGCTGTTCGCGCTCACGCTGGTCGTCAACGGACCGACGCCGACCTGGCAGTCGCTGATCCACATGTCGCTCACCGGCCTGATTTGCCTGCTGTTGATCGGCGGCATCTCCACCAGTATCGCCTATTGGCTGTGGGGCCGGCTGCTGCGTGACTATCCCACCGCGCAAGTGGTGCCGTTCGCGCTGCTGGTGCCGTTCGTCGGCTCGGCCGCGTCCAGCATCATGTTCGGCGAGCGCTTCGGTCCGCTGCGCCTTGCCGGCATGCTCACGGTGATCGGCGGTATCGCTGTGATGGTGCTGGCGAAGCGCCCCGAGGCGGTACCCCAGAGGACCGCAGCCGAAGGCCGCGTGAGGTAAGCATGTCCCAGTCGCTGCTGTATGCCTTCCTCGCCTTCATGGCCGTGATGTATTTCACGCCTGGGCCGAACAACATCATGTTGCTGTCCTCGGGGCTGACTTATGGCTTCCGTCGCACGATTCCCCACATCGCCGGCGTCGTCATCGGCTTCGCCTTCATGATTGCAGCGGTCGGCTTCGGGCTCGGCACAGTGTTCCTGGCTTATCCGATCCTGCAGACCATTCTAAAATATGCCGGTGCCGCCTACCTGGTCTACCTCTCCGCCGTGATCGCTTTATCGGGTCCGGCGAAGCCGGGCGAGGGAGACGGCCGGGGTCCGATGACCTTCCTGGGCGCCGCCATGTTCCAATGGATCAACGCAAAAGGCTGGGTGATCGTGATCGGCACCATCACCGCCTATGCGGCTATCGCCCAATTCCCGCTCAACATCGCGATCCAGACCTTGATCAGCCTGCTCGTGGGCACGGTCTCGACGGTAGCCTGGGTCTTCTTCGGCACCGCATTGCGGGCGGTCCTGACCTCCGTGCGGCTGGTCCGCGCCTTCAACATCCTGATGGCCATCCTGCTGCTGGCGTCCCTCTATCCCGTGGTCATGGATGCATGATGCCCCGACTTTCCATGCAGAAACGGGTTTCCCAGGGGGCCGAAAATGCTCTAGACAGCCCCCGAAATCCGCAAATTTCACCGTCCGAGACCTGACTGACAAGACCTGACCAACGGCCGATTTCGGCCCCTGAACGAGGAAACGACCATGCGTGTTTATTACGATCGCGACGCCGACCTGAACCTGATCAAGGGCAAGAAGGTCGTCATCGTCGGCTATGGCAGCCAGGGCCACGCCCATGCGCTGAACCTGAAGGATTCCGGCGTCAAGGACGTGGCGATCGCGCTCCGCAAGGGTTCGGCCTCGGCCAAGAAGGCGGAAGCTGCCGGCTTCAAGGTGATGGAAGTCGCCGAGGCCGCCAAATGGGCCGACCTCGTCATGATGCTGACCCCGGACGAGCTTCAGGGCGACATTTACCGCGAGCACCTGCATGACAACATGAAGAAGGGCGCCGCCCTCGTCTTCGCGCACGGTCTCAACGTCCACTTCAACCTGCTCGACCCGCGCGCCGATCTCGACGTTCTCATGATCGCGCCGAAGGGCCCCGGCCACACCGTGCGCTCGGAGTATCAGCGCGGCGGCGGCGTGCCCTGCCTGATCGCGATCGCCAAGGACGTCTCGGGTAACGCCCACGACCTCGGCCTGTCCTACGCCTCCGCCGTCGGCGGCGGCCGTGCCGGAATCATCGAGACCACCTTCAAGGAAGAGTGCGAGACCGACCTGTTCGGCGAACAGGTTGTGCTCTGCGGCGGCCTGGTCGAGCTGATCAAGGGCGGTTACGAGACGCTGGTCGAAGCCGGCTACGCCCCGGAGATGGCCTATTTCGAATGCCTGCACGAAGTGAAGCTGATCGTCGACCTGATCTATGAAGGCGGCATCGCCAACATGAACTACTCGATCTCCAACACCGCCGAGTACGGCGAGTACGTCACCGGTCCGCGCATTGTCACCGACGAGACCAAGAAGGAGATGAAGCGGGTTCTGAACGACATCCAGTCCGGCAAGTTCGCCCGCGACTGGATGCTCGAGAACAAGGTCAACCAGACCTCGTTCAAGGCGACCCGCGCCAAGCTCGCCGAACACCCGATCGAGGAAGTCGGCGCCAAGCTGCGCGACATGATGCCCTGGATCAAGAAGGGCGCTCTGGTCGACAAGAGCAAGAACTAACGGCAACGACGTGGTTACCGGGGGCGCGACGGAGCGCCCCCGGGCCTCCGTCCATCTTCGCCGGTTTCCCGCGCTTGCGCGGACGCCGGCCTTGGAATGACGTGGCGAGACGCCGTCCCGCCTCCGCGCGATCTCGCTAATGATCTTAGCTCACCGCGCACGCGAGGCGCCCTGCTGAAACCGGTTCTACACGGTAGTATGGTGCGTTTTTCTAAAGCTTTTTCGAACATTGCGACACAGTTACTGCCGTAGTTCCGTACGATTACGGAGTGAATTAGCGATAGGCAACTCAACCAAATCTTAGTGCGACCGGGCGATGGTGGAAGCTGATCGCTCGAACCACAGAAATGTAATGCTGAGAGCTTGGCGAAGGCTGGCCGGGTCGCCAGGATCGTCCGTCACGATCCTGGGGCTGCTGTTTTCTTTCGTTGTCGTCACCCTGTTTCTGGTTGATCTGGCTGCTCGCTATCGAGAAGCGGTCGCCTCTGCGAAAACCGATGCTCTCAATCTTTCGGCCATCCTGGCCGAGCATGCCGCAGTGACGTTCGAAGACATCGATCGTGTCCTGCTCGAGGCGCAGGCAATCCGCAACGATTCCTTGTCCGGAAAATACGCCGACGCCGGCGCGGCCAACACCGCGCTCCGTCAACTGGTCAAGAGCTCGTCGATCCTGGTCGCGGTTGGTTGGACCGACGCATCCGGAGCCGTCGTTGCGCACTCCTACGACCGTGCGCCGCCGCGCGGCAACATCTCCGAAATGCCGCACTTCATCGCGCAACGCGATGGCGCTGGCACCGAGTTGTTCGTTGCGCCGCCCTATCGGTCGGCAGGCGGTGATAAATGGTTCAGTGCGGCGTCGCGCCGGTTGAACAATTCGGATGGGAGCTTTGCGGGCGTCGTGACCGCGCCATTGGATCAATCCTATCTGTTGAAGATCTATCGCAAGATCAATCTGGGCCCGGGCGGCTCCGTCGTGTTGATCCATCGCAACGGACGGATCCTGGCGCGCGTGCCGGAACAGAAAGATGTGCTGGGCATGTCTGTTGCTGGCGGCCCGATGTTTACCCAGTATCTGCCAGTCTCGGAAGCGGGCTCATACGAACTGACGAGTCCCGTCGACGGCATCAACCGCATTGCGGCCTACAAGGCCGTATCCGGGCTGCCGCTGGTTCTGGTCGTGACCTATTCGCGTGATTACGTGCTGCAGCCGTGGTATCGGCATCTCTACACCTTCGGCCCGCCGGCTGCCGCGATCGTCACCATCATCCTGATCGGAACCTTGCTGCTGCGACGGCAAACAAACGCACTCGCGGCCGCGAGTTCCCGTTTCGACGCGGCGTTGAGCAACATGCCGCATGGGCTCAGCATGTTCGACGCCGATGAGAAGCTGCTGATCGCCAACAGCCGCTATCGTGAGATGTATGATCTCACTGAGGCGCAGGTCGAACCTGGAACGCCGCTCGGCAGCATCGTCGGCCACTACAAGAGCGCCGGGGGTGATCTCGACGTCAAGGAATTCCTCGACGGCGCAAGACACCGGACTCCGAAGATCGTCATGCTCGCCGATGGCCGGATCATCTCGATCGTGCGTACGCCGATGCAGGATGGTGGCTGGGTCGCGACCCATGAGGACATCACGGAGAAGCGGCGCGACGAGACCTTGCTGGCGGAAAATGCTGCCGAGCTAAAACGCATCAACACGCGTTTCGACGTCGCCATCAGCAACATGTCCCAAGGGCTCTGCCTGTTCGATGCAGACAAAAACCTCGTGGTATCGAATAGTCGCTATCAGCAGATGTACGGTCTGCCCGACGAACTCGTCAGGCCCGGTACGCCCCTGCAACTCATATTGCAGCACTACGTGGATCGCGGCGAAGCCAGTCCGCTCAGCGTCGACCAGCATGTCCGGCTGATGCCGACCCAGCGCCAGCAGGACTACGAGCTGAGAGACCACCGGCAGATACTGATCCAGCGCAAGCCGTTGCCGGATGGCGGCTGGGTCGCGACGCACGAAGACGTCACCGAGCAAAAGAGCGCCGAGAGAATGTTGGCGCAGAAGGCCGCTGAACTCGAGGCGATCAACATGCGCTTTGATGCCGCCCTCAACAACATGGCTCAGGGGCTTTGCATGTTCGATGCGGAGCAGAGGATCGTGGTGTCGAACGCGCGCTATTGCGACATTTACCATATTGACCCCGATCGGATAAGGCGCGGAACCACACTGGCGCAAATTCTCGAATATCGCCGCGAGCAAGGCACGCATTTCGTCGATGTCGCGCCGGAGGTCTATCTCGATCAGAACGTCAAGCAGCTCAGTGAGACGCGGGAGCTTGCGGACGGACGGGTGATCGCGATTGCTCGCCACATGATGCAGTACGGCGGTTGGCTCACGACCCACGAGGACATCACCGATCGGGCGAGAAACGAGAAGCGGATCGTATATCTGGCCCAGCACGATCTGCTCACCGGCTTGGCGAACCGCGCCGTGTTTGCGGAAAAGCTCGATGAAGCGGCAAGGCGGTCGCAGCGTCGTGGCACGACGTTTACCGTGCTGATGCTCGATCTCGACAGGTTCAAGCTCGTCAACGATACGCTCGGTCACGCCGCAGGCGATCAGCTGCTGATCGAGGTCGCGCAGCGACTGAGCTCATCACTGCGAGATACCGATGTGCTGGCCCGCCTCGGTGGCGACGAATTTGCGATCATCCAGGAGAACGAAAGCGATCAGAGAGAAGGTGCCATCGCGCTGGCGCTGAAGATCATTCGTCTGGTCGAGCAACCGTTCGATCTTGGCAGCAACCGTGTCAGCGTCGGTACCAGCATTGGCATCGCGTTCGCGCCCGAGCACGGCATCGACGCGGAGATATTACTACAGAAGGCGGACGTCGCGCTCTACGCGACGAAATCCTCAGGCCGGAATGATTTCCGAATCTTCCAGCCGGAAATGACCGTGGCTGCCGACACACAGAAGTCGATGGAGGGCGAGTTGCGGGAGGCGATGGCCCGCGACGAGTTCGAGCTGCACTACCAGCCGGTGATCGAGGCCGGAACGCGCGCGCTGACCGGGCTGGAATGCTTCGTGCGATGGCACCATCCATCGAGGGGCGTGCTGGCGCCTTCGCAGTTCCTCGATGTCGCCGAGCAGGCTGGATTGATGCTGCCGCTCGGTGAATGGATCTTGCAACAGGCCTGCCTGGACGCGGCCGCTTGGCCGGCGCACATCAGAGTCGCCGTCAACATGGGTGCCGCCCAGTTCCACAGGAGTAATGTGCTCGACGTCGTGCTGTGCGCGCTGGTTGAATCGGGATTATCGCCCGAACGCCTCGAACTCGAAATTCCCGACGCTGCGCTCTTGGGCGGGAATCCTGCGGCTCACTTGCTTGCGGTCCGACAACTGAAGAACCTCGGTGTCGGCGTCGTCCTCGACAATTCCGGGCTAGGCTATTCCGCGGCCAGCTACCTCCAGAGTTTCCCATTCGACAAGTTCAAGATCGACCGGGCGATCGTGCAGGGCTGCACGACGCGAAGGGATTGCGCCGCGGTCGTCGCCTCCGCTGTGGCATTGGGGCGCGGTCTTGATGTCACGACGGTGGCCAAGGGCGTCGAGACCCCAGCGCAGTTGGACGCCCTCCTTGCGGCAGGAGTGGACTACGTACAGGGCTATCTGATCGGACGGCCCGTGCCGAATTCCGAAATCTGTTTCGATTCACCGTTACAGGCGCGAAACGTCGCGTGATCCCATGACCTCCGTCGAAATACGTGCAACTCAACCGCCAGGACACGAGAGATGACTCTGGAGAACGGTCTGATCGACCGGCTCGAGATCGCACTGGCGAGCCGGGAGCTGTCGAAGCGCGCCGAACTCCTGCGCCAGGTCGCCGATCTCTTCGTGGTCGGCTCAGGCAAGTTCACCGACGAGCAGATCGACCTGTTCGACGAGGTGATGAGCGCGCTCCTCAAGAATATCGAATGCGCCGCGCGAGCGGCGTTCGGGAGCCGGCTTTCAGGATTGCCCGATGCGCCGCGTCGGACGATCCGCTTGCTGGCCTTTGACGACGCGCCCGAGGTGGCGGCGCCGGTCCTGGAGCACTCACCACAGCTCGACGAGGCGAGCTTGGCGGAGAATGCGCGGACCAAGAGCCAGGATCATCTGCTGGCTATCGCCGGCCGCAGCCTGTTGACGGAACCCGTCACCGATGCCCTCCTCGAGCGCGGCAACAACGATGTCGCCATGCGGACCGCCGGCAACGACGGCGCCAGCTTCTCGACTAACGGAATGTCCAAGCTCCTCAGCCGGGCGCGGGACAATGGCGCGCTCGCGATGTGCATCTGGGCTCGGCCCGATATTCCTCGTGAGACCATGTTGAAGTTGTTCGTCCATGCATCTGAGATGGTGAGATCCAAGCTGGAGGCGGCCGATCCCCGCCAGGCAGCTCTGACCCGGCGTGCAATTGCGGAGGGCTCCGATGAGCTGCAAGCGATGGCGCGGGCAGGCTCCAGCGAGCACGCCCGGGCGTTGGCCGAGGTGACGTCCTTGTATTCGAGTGGGCAATTGGACGAGGCACGCGTACTCGGCTTCATCGGCGAGCGAAGCTTGGACAAGACGGCTGTCGCGCTATCGCTCATGAGCGACCTGCCGATCGGAGCGATTGAGCGTGCGCTGGTCCGTTCGCAGCCCGAGCAGATTCTCATCCTCGCGAAGGCGATCGGTCTGTCCTGGGACACGACGAAGGCAATCCTGACGCTTTACCCCGGTGAGGCTCACGAGAGCCGAGAGCGATTGGAGCAGTGCTTCGCGAGCTTCCTTCGGTTGAGTCCAAATACGGCGAAGGCTGCACTCCAGTTCTACAGGCTCCGTGAGCGTGCCGGCCCGGGTCCTGTCCACTAACGGCGTTGCGCCCCAGCACCTTTCCCCTGCATGATGCGGGAGCTCTTGGGGGGAAGACCATGCGATCCGTCGTCATCACCGGCGCGTCCACCGGCATCGGCTGGGCCATTGCGAAATTTCTGGTCGGGCGCGGCTATCGTGTTTTCGGTAGTGTCCGCAAGCAGGCCGATGCGGATCGGCTCATGGGTGAATTCGGTGCGAACTTCACGCCGCTGCTGTTCGACGTCACCGACGAGGCGGCGGTCCTCGCCGCTGCGCGAAAAGTCCGCGAGGCTCTGGGCGGTGAGACGCTGGCCGGTCTCGTCAACAACGCCGGCGTCGCGGTGGCGGGGCCCGTGCTCGAATTGTCGGTCGACGACTTCCGCCGGCAGATGGAGATCAACGTCATTGGCCCGGTCATCGCGACGCAGGCCTTTGGGCCGCTGCTCGGCGCCGATCCGTCGCTGAAGGGGCCGAAAGGACGGATCGTGATGATCAGCTCGGTCGCGGGCAAGAACGGCAATCCGTTGTCGGCGCCTTACAGCACCTCCAAGCACGCCATCGAAGGCCTGTCGGAGAGCTTGCGCCGCGAGTTGATGCTGTTCGGCATCGACGCCATCATCGTCGCCCCCGGCGCGGTGAAGACGCCGATCTGGAGTAAGGCCGAGCAGATCGATCTCTCAGTCTACCAGAACTCGCCTTATCTGCCGGCGCTGAACAAGGTCAGGGCGTTCATGATGAAGCTCGGCGAGACCGGGCTGCCGGCCGAGCGGATCGCCGAGGTCGTTTTCGAGGCGCTCACCGCCGAGAGGCCCAAGGTTCGCTACCAGATCACGCCGGACCGGATGCGACATTTGATGACGGCCACGCTGCCCAAACGTGTGGTCGACCGCATCATCGCCAAGCGGCTCGGGCTGCTGCCGCAGGGCTGACCGACGTTCAGCCCGCCTCTGCCGCACGTCGGGCCGCGGTTTCGCCGGGGGCATCATTCCGGCACTTCCCCAACCGCGGCGCGTTCATGTCAGCGGCGGCCGAGGAGGCGCAGCCGCGCTTTCGGGCCGAGATCGAGGTGGCGCTGGAACAGGCACCCGCCGCCGACCCGGAGGAGGCGAGATCGAGCGGATGGCGGAGAGGGTCATCGACCTCTTCATCGCGGGCATCGCCAAAGCTTAAGCGTGGCTGGCCCATGCGGCCCATTCGCCCATCGCTAACATTAAGCGAAGGTCGGATCGCGACACGCGTTGCTTGTCCGTGACCGTTCAATTACAGTTTTATGACACGGTGCAGGCCTTCCGGCTGCGCCGAACGCCGCAGGCCCGGTCAGCCGGCTCGGCATCACCGTGCCGGACCAGCAGTTGCGTGTCGTCGATGGCGTCCGCGCCCAATCCAGGTCCTTCTGCCACGACCGCCGTACTGGCGAGCGTCGCCGCGCTCGGCATCTGGCGGCTGCTCGCGGTTGCGGCGCCGCATCTCGCCGCGCTCGTCCTGATGTACGAGACCGAGACGGATTTCGGTGCACGGCTCTCCTTCGTGCTGGCCTGGGGCATCCTCAACTTCTTCTGGATCATGCTGCTGCGGCGTCCGGCGCTCTCGGGTGCGCTGTCGCTGACCATGGTCGTGGTGCTGGTGCTGCTGTCACGGCTGAAGCACGACGTCGTGCAGATGACGGTCAACTTCATCGACCTGATGATGATCGACCGCGACACGGTCGCGTTCCTGTTCACGATCTTCCCGAATTTGCGCTGGTCGGTGATCGGGGCCGGCCTCGTCACGCTGCCGCTGATGTATGCGCTGTGGTGGCTCGACCCATTCCGCATCCGCAGGCTGCCGGCGCTCGCCTGCAAGCTCGCCTGCCTCGCCGCGCTGGTCGGCTATTCGCTCTATCATCCGGACGAGGCCTGGCGCGGCTATTACGACGACGGCTATCTCTCGAAGTTCTTCCGCTCCGGCGTCAGCGCGGTCTCCGACTTCGCGCAATACGGCTTTATGGAGTCGGCCGCTTCGACCAACGAACGGCTCAACATGCCGCTGGTCGATGCCTGCCATCCCGCCGGCCGGCGGCCGAACATCATCATGGTCCATGATGAATCGAGCTTCGACATCCGCGCCGCGCAGGGCATCAAGGTGCCGGCTGGCTACGGCAGCCATTTCAAATCCTGGGACGGCAAGGAGCGCACCTTTCTGGCCGAGAGCAATGGCGGGCCGAGCTGGTTCACCGAATACAATGTGCTCGCGGGGTTGTCGTCGCGTTCGTTCGGCCGCTTCGCCTATTTCGTGACGCGCATCGCGACAGGCCGTGTCGAGCGCGGTCTGCCGCTGGCGCTGCGCCGCTGCGGCTACGATACGATGTCGCTCTACCCCGCCTATGGCGGCTTCATGGCCGCGCGCAGTTTTCAGATGACGACCGGCGTCGAACGCTTCCTCGACTCCAAGGATCTCGGCGCCAAGGATGTCGAGCCGGATAGCTTCTTCTACGACAAGGCGCTCCGGCTGATGGGCGAGCGGACGCCGAACAAGCCGCTGTTCACCTTCATCTACCTCGGCGCCAATCATTTTCCGTGGGAGACGCGCTTCCGCCCGGATCTGCTGCCGAACTGGCCCGCACCGGGCAATGTGCCGTCCATCGACGAATATCTGCGCCGGCAGGCGATGAGTGCCGAGCAATACAAGGCTTTCCTCGCGGGCCTGAAGAAGAAATTTCCCGGCGAACCCTTCCTGATCGTGCGCTACGGCGATCATCAGCCCGAGTTTGCGCCTGCTATCCTCGAGCCCGGGCTCGACGAGGGTGCAATCGGCAAAAAGCTCGACGCCTACGACCCACGTCTCTACGCGACCTACTACGCGATCGACGCCGTCAATTTCGAGCCGGTGAAGAGCGAGGCCGTGATGGACACGGTCGATGGCCCGTATCTGCCGCTGGTCATCCAGGAAGCCGCCGGCATCCCGCTCGATCCGTCCTTCGCCGAGCAGAAGGAGATCATGCTCCGCTGCAAGGGCATCTTCTACGGCTGCAAGGACGGTGCCGAAGCGCGCCGGCTGAATCGGCTGCTGATCGATGCGGGGATGATCCGGGGGTTGTAGCGTCTTTCCAACGTCGTCGAATGAATGGCACGGCCTACCGCCCACCCACCTTCTCCCACAACCACCTCGCCACCGCATCCGGCGACGAATTCGCATCATTGCCGGCGGCGCGTAAATTGGCTTCGCGCATGGTCGCGATGTCGATCTTGCCGAGCAGCGGTTTCAGCGCGGCCCGCAGCCTCTCGTCGCCGGCGCGTTTCGGAGCCAGCAGCAGGATGGCATCGTAGGGCGGGATCGCGTGCCTGGGATCGTCGAGCGCAACCAGATCGTATTTTGCGATCAGCCCGTCGCTGGTGTAGCCCGCGATGACATCGACTTCGCCGCTGGCGACCGCCGCATACATGAAGTCCGGCTGCATCTGGCGCTGGGCGCGGAACGAGAGGCCATAGGCCTTTTGCAGCGCCGCCCATTCGGGTCGCGAGAAGAACTCATAGTCGCCGGCGATCGACAGGGTCGAAGCATGCGCGGCGAGATCGGCGATGGTGCGGATGCCAAGCGCCTCCGCCCGCTTCTTCGGGATCACCAGCGCATAGGCATTCTCGAAACCGAGCTCGCCGAGTAGCGTGATGTTCTCCTTCGCAAGCGTCGTCTGCAGCTCCGCCAACAGCTCCGCGCGCGGCTTGATGTCCGTGCGGTGAAGCTGATTGGCCCAGAGCGTGCCGGAATAATCGACATAGAGATCGATATCACCGGCCTTCAATGCCTCGAAGATCACGCTCGAGCCGAGACCGGATCGTGCGACGGCGGAAAGACCGACCGCCTGCAGCCGGTCCCGCATCAACGCCGACAGCACGTACTGCTCGGCGAACGTCTTGGCGCCCACGACATAGCTTTGCGACGAGCGCCCCATCGTCGGCACCAATGTTGCGGCGACCAGTGCCGCGATCCCGGCCGCGCCAAGCGCGGTACGCACGCGGCTGCGCCGGCGCACGCCGCTCTCGATCAGGCCGAGCAGTTGATCGACGGCGAGCGCCAGCAGGGCCGAGGCAAAGCAGCCGAACAGCACGAACACCCAGTTCTGGGTCTGGAGCCCGGCAAAGATATAATTGCCGAGGCTGGTCTGCCCGATCGGGGTCGACAGCGTCGCGGTGCCGATCACCCACACTGCGGCGGTACGGATGCCAGCCATCATCACGGGGAGGGCCAGCGGCAGTTCGACCATCACGAGCGACTGCCGTGCGGTCATTCCGACGCCTTTGGCAGCCTCGATCAGCGCGGGATCGATGCCGTTGAGGCCGGTGATGCCATTGCGCAGCACTGGCAGCATCGAATAGAGCGCCAGCGCCAGCATCGCCGGCAGGAAGCCGAAAGCGGAGAAGGAGACGCCGAACCAGGCCAGCGCCAGGGAGGCCGCGAGCAGCAGCAGCGGATAGAACAGCGCGAGCAGCGCCAGCCCGGGCACCGTCTGCACGATACTGGCGAGCGCGAGCAGGACTGCGCGCGGGGTAGGGCGGTTGCGCGTCAGGATCGCCAGCGGCAGGCTGACGATCAGGCCGAGCGCAAGTGCAGCGAGACTCACCCGGACGTGGTTGCCGAGATAGTCGGGCAAATGTCCCAGCGCCTCGCCCCAGCGCGGATCGGTGAAAAGGCTCATGCCGCCCCGCTCTGTAGCAGCAGCGCGTTCAATCGCTCGACCTGGCGTCGCGGCGTCCGCAGCAACTCCAGTACGTAGGCGTCGCTGCTTTTCGAAAGCTCCGCTGGCGTGCCCTGCGCGAGCAGCTTTCCGCCGCGCATCACCGCGATGCGGTCGGCCAGCAAAATCGCTTCCGTCATGTCGTGGGTGATCATCACGGTGGTCAGGCCGAGCTTGCGGTGCAGCTCGCGAAAATCGTCGCCGAGCGCATCGCGGGTGAGGGGGTCGAGCGCGCCGAATGGCTCGTCCATCAGCACGATCCGGGGCCGTGCCGCGAGCGCCCGCGCCACGCCGACACGCTGGCGCTGGCCGCCCGAGAGCGCATCCGGCAGCCGCTCGCGGTGCGCGGCCCGGTCGAGCTGCACGAGCTCGAGCAACTCATCGACTCGCGTCGCGATATCCGCTGCCGGGACGCCGAGCAGCTTCGGCGTGATCCCGATATTGTCGGCGACGCTCAGATGCGGGAACAGCCCGCCGCTCTGGAAGACGTAGCCGATCCGGCGCCGCAGCGCGACCGGATCGACCGACTGCACGTCATCGCCCTCGACCGTGATCGTGCCGCCATCCGCCTCGATCAGGCGGTTGGCGAGCCGCAGCAGCGTCGTCTTGCCCGACCCCGAGCCGCCGACGACGGCCACAAACTCGCCTTCGGCGATATCGAGTGACACATCGTCCACGGCCTTGAGCGCGTCGAAGCTCTTGGTGACGTGGGCATAGCCGATCATCGGCCTGGACGGCATCGGGCGGGCCTCACTGCGCTGACCCGCCCCAAGGATTGGAGGAGGGAGGGGATGACAACGCCCATGCGTAGCACGCTTGGCGGCTTGATTGAACTTGGCCGCGCGAGCGGCTAAGGCATCGGGCCAAGTTCGGAGGGAACACATGATAACGCCTACGGCAGTGGCGCTGGACGATGCCAAGGTCGCGTTCCAGCTAGGGGACGGGCGGGTCTATACGGCGGTGGAGAAGGCGCATCTGACGGTCGCGCAGGGCGAGTTCGTCGCCATCGTCGGCCCGACCGGCTGCGGGAAATCGACCCTGCTCAACGTCGCGGCCGGCCTGCTCAAGCCGGCTGCCGGGAGCGTCAAAATATTCGACCAGCCGCTCGCCGGGCTGAACCGGGATGCCGGCTATCTGTTCCAGGCCGATGCGCTGTTCCCCTGGAAGACCGCGCTCGACAATGTCGCGATCGGGCTCGAAGTCAGCGGCACGCCGCGTAGCGAGGCACTCCCGCGGGCGCAGAAATGGCTGACCTCGGTCGGCTTGGGCGCCTTCGCCAACCGCTATCCTCACATGCTCTCCGGCGGTCAGCGCAAGCGCGTGGCGCTGGCGCAGGTGCTGATCCGCGATCCAAAGATCCTGCTGATGGACGAGCCGTTCGGTCCGCTGGACGCGCAGACCCGGCAGGTGATGGGCAACCTGCTGCTCGACCTCTGGAACGCCGACCGCAAGGCCGTGCTGTTCGTCACCCATGATCTGGAAGAGGCGATCGCGCTCGCCGACCGCGTCGTGATCATGTCGGCGGGGCCGTCCTCCCGCATCATCGGCGACTGGCGCGTGAGCCTGCCGCGCCCGCGCGACATTTTCGAAGTGCGGCTGGACAAGGAATTCCATGCGCTTCATCGCGAGATCTGGAGCGTGCTCAAGGACGAGGTCATGAAGGGCTATGCGCAGTCCACCCAAGCGGCGGAGGCGGTGTGATGTCGCGCGTCACTCTCCTTGCGCTGCAAGTGCTGGTCGCGGTGGTCTGCCTCGCGCTGTGGCAATTACTCTCGACCGTGCCCGTGTTCGGCAAGATCCTGCTACCGCCGTTCTTCTTCTCCAATCCGGTCGATGTCTTCGCCCAGATCGTCAAATGGTTCTCGTCCGGTGTGATCTGGAAGCATCTCGGCATCACGCTGACGGAATCGATCCTGGCCTTCGTGATCGGATCGGCCGGCGGCGTGTTGATCGGCTTCTGGTTCGCGCGCCAGCCGCTGGTCGCCGCGGTGTTCGATCCCTACGTCAAGATGGTCAACGCTCTGCCGCGTGTGGTGCTGGCGCCGATCTTCGCGCTGTGGCTTGGGCTGGGCATCTGGTCCAAGGTCGCGCTCGGCGTGACGTTGGTGTTCTTCATCGTGTTCTTCAACGTCTATCAGGGCGTCAAGGAGGTCAGCCGTACCGTGCTCGATAACGGCCGCATGCTCGGCATGAGCGAGCGGCAGCTGATGCAGCACGTCTATTGGCCCTCGGCGCTGTCGTGGATGTTCTCCTCGCTGCACACGTCGGTGGGCTTTGCCGTGGTCGGTGCGGTCGTCGGCGAATATCTTGGATCCGCGGCGGGGCTCGGCTATCTCATCCAGCAGGCCGAGGGCATCTTCGACGTCGCCGGCGTGTTCGCCGGCATGTTCGTGCTGTCGGCCTTCGTCATCCTGATCGATTTTGGGGTGACATTGGTGGAGCGGAGACTGCTGGTCTGGCGCCCGACCGTGGACGGGCGCGGCTAGGCCGAAAGGGGCCCGCGCGTCGCGCGAGCCCGGATCGCGAAAGTTCAATCCAGCAACTTGGTGTCGTCGGGCGCCTGCGGCGGCGTCTTGATCGCGATCGCCTTGACCTGTCCGCTGATCGGTTTGGTGCCGCCATGCGGCGTCCCCTTCGGGATGATGACGAGGTCGCCCGGCTTCACCGTGACTTCCTTGTCGCCGAACCAGATCGTGCCGGTGCCCTCCAGAATGTACTGGATCTCGTTGGTGTTGGGATGCATGTGCTTGGGCACATTGCCGACCTGGATCGAGATGGTGGCGCCATCGGCGCTCGCGAACATCTTGGAACGGAAGCCGACGGCGTTCGCGTTTCCGAGCGCGTCGCCCTCCATCTCGCTGGTATGGATGATCTGCGGAGTGATGTTTTCCGCAGCCAGCGCCGGCCGCAGCAGGTGGGTTGCGCCGCACCCGGCGGCAAAAGCGGTGGCGATCGACAGTCCGATTGCAAGGCGATTCATGGATGATCCTCCCCATCAAGAATTGTTCTTGTGGGCTCATGCTATTGCGCCGAAAGGCCGATGGCCAGCGCCTTCGGTCCTGCTTCTCAAGCCAGTCCCGCTGCTCTATGGTGCCGCCAGCCGAACGGAGGAAACCAATGAAGAACACGATAGCCAGGCTCGCGGGCGCGCTACTCGCGCTGACGCTCACCACCGGTCTTGCCGCGGCGCAAAGCAAGGTCACGATCGCAATCGGCGGCGGCTCCTGCCTGTGCTACCTGCCGACGGTGCTGGCAAAACAGCTCGGCGAATACGACAAGGCCGGCCTCAATGTCGAGCTCGTGGACCTCAAGGGCGGCTCGGACGCGCTCAAGGCCGTGCTCGGCGGCAGCGCCGACGTGGTCTCCGGCTATTTCGACCATTGCGTCAACCTCGCGGCCAAGAAGCAGGAGCTTCAGGCATTCGTCGTCTATGACCGCTATCCCGGCCTCGTGCTGGTGGTGTCGCCGTCGCACACCAACGAGATCAAGTCGATCAAGGACCTCGCCGGCAAGAAGGTCGGCGTCAGCGCGCCCGGCTCCTCCACCGACTTCTTCCTGAAGTATATGCTGAAGAAGAACGGCGTCGATCCCGCCAGCACCGCCGTGATCGGCGTCGGCCTCGGTGCCACTGCGGTCGCTGCCATGGAGCAGGGCCAGATCGACGCGGCCGTGATGCTCGATCCGTCCGTGACCGTGCTCCAGGGCAGCCACAAGGATCTGCGCATCCTCTCGGACACCCGCACGCAAAAGGATACGCTCGAGACCTTCGGCGGCGAATATCCGGGCGGCGCGCTGTACTCGACCGCGGCCTGGGTCGCCGGCCACGAGAAGGAGACGCAGGCGCTCACCAACGCGATCCTGGGCACGCTCGCCTGGATCCACTCGCACTCGCCCGAGGAGATCATGGCGAAGATGCCGGAGGAGACGGTGGGCAAGAACAAGGACCTCTATCTCGCGGCACTCAAGAACACGATCCCGATGTACTCCGAGACCGGCAAGATGGATCCGAAGGGCGCTGACGCCGTGCTCGCGGTGTTCAGCGTCGGATCGCCCGAGGTCGCCAACGCCAAGATCGACGTCAGCAAGACCTTCACCAACAAGTATGTCGAGCAGGCCAAGAAGACCACGGGGAGCGCCAAATAACTGACGCGAAGTCTCGGTAACCAGGCGTCATGACGTCACTGACAATCCATCGCGTCACGACGCTTGATCTTGCCGTGCGGCCGATCGTCTGGCCGTTCGCGGAGGAGCGGCGTGACGAGATCGCGGCGCATTTCGCCGAGAAGCAGCGCGAACGACCAAAACTCTGGAACGGTGGCGTCCTGCTCGGGCGCGATGCGATGTTCGCCGACGGCCATCTTTCTACGACCTATTTCGAGACGGATTTCGCGAGCTTCCTCGCCTGGCGCGACTGGGGCTTTCCCGACAAGGCCGTGTTCAACGGCTTTGGCATGGGCGCGCTGCTCACCTCCGACGGCGCCTTCGTCATGGGCGAGATGGCGCAGCACACCGCCAATGCAGGCCGGATCTATTTCCCGTCGGGCACGCCCGATCTCGGCGACGTCAGGGGTGACACGCTGGACATTCCCGGCAGTGTGATCCGCGAACTCGAGGAAGAGACCGGCCTGACCGCGGCCGACTATCGGATCGAGCCCGACTGGCATTGCGTCGTCACTGGCCCAACGATTGCGATGCTGCAAATTATCAACCTGGACATGCCGGGTGATGTGGCGCGTGCGCGGATCGAAGCCAATCTGGCGGCCGAGGCCGAGCCAGAGCTGTCGGCTATCCATCTCGTGCGCGGGATGAGTGATCTCACGCCGTCCATGCCGCGATTTGTCACGGCTTTTGTCGAGCAGCAGTTCGCGTCGCGCTGATGCGCGAGGCTTGACATCGCTGCGCCCAGCCCATGTGATGGGTAAAAATACAAAACCAAAAGAATGCAATGCACAATCGTCCAGGGAGGTTCTGATGCGCGTGCGCATGGCTGCCCGTTTGGTGCGTGGGCTGTTGGTCGCGATATCAGCGACGGGCTTGGCGCTGTCCGTCCAGGCCCAGGATCAAGGCAAAGAGAAGAAGATCAAGATCGGCGTCGTGTTCGATCTGACCGGGCCTCTCGCCGGCGGCGGCTCTGAACTCGGCTATATCGGCGCAAAGATCGTTCTCGACCATTTCGCCAAGACCGGCGTCGAGGGTTACAAGATCGAAGCGGTCTATGCCGACGCCCAGAGCAAGCCCGACATCGCGATCAACGAATCCGTCCGCCTGCTCGAGCAGGAGAAGGTCGACATGGTGCTCGGCTTCTTCTCCTCGGCGCAATGCGTGCCGGTCGCGGCCCGCGTCGAGCAGCTCAAGAAGTTCATGTGGATGACGACCTGCATCTCGTCCGCCGTTTTCAACGAGAAGGGTTACAAATACGTGTTCCGCCCGCAGGCGAGCGGCGATCAGTTCGGCATGATGACGATGGATTTCATCGCGCAGAACGCCAAAGCGAAGTTCGACAAGGAGCCGAAGGATCTGCGCGTCGCCATCATTCACGAAGACGGCGCCTATGGCGTCGACGTGTCCAGGGGCAACGAGGCCGGCGCGAAGAAGGCGGGCTTCAACGTCGTGATGAAGGAGGGCTATTCGGCCACCGCGCCCGACCTCTCCGCGCTGGTGACCAAGCTGAAGCGCGCCAAGCCCGACGTCATTTTCCACACCGGCTACAACCCCGATATCACGTTGTTGCTGCGTCAGGCGCGCGAACAGGGGCTGAAGTTCGGCGCGCTGATGGGGCACGGTGCGGGTTACGGCGTCTATGAGAAGCTGAAGGAAGGCATGGGCGCGGATGCCACCTACATCTTCAACACCGACCCGATCTCGATCTGGCTTGCCAACCAGAAGACCATGGATCCCAAGCTCCCGCCCGTGATCAAGATGGTCGGCGAGGAGTTCGACAAGATCCGGCCCGGCGTCGCTATTCGCTCGGCGCATGTCGGCATCGGTGCGTCGAACACGTATGTGTTCATGAATGACGTGCTGCCGCGCGCGATCAAGAAATATGGCGGGGTCGATCCGGATGCGCTGCGCAAGGCTGCGCTCGATACCGATATTCCCGAGGGCGGCACCATGCTCGGCTTCGGCGTCAAGTTTTACGGCGAGGGCACGCCGATGGCCGGGCAGAACGAGCGCTCGTTCCCGGTCGTGATCCAATACATCGACGACAAATCCTCCGTGGTGTGGCCCAAGAGCCAGGCGCAGCGCGAGGCCGTGCTGCCGCTGCCGAAGGGCACCACCTACAGCAACCAGTAGCGCAAATGGGCGCAGAGAGGAGAGCGGGACGGTGCTGGAAGTCAACGGGCTGGTGAAGCGGTTTGGTGGCTTCACCGCCGTCAACAATGTGTCGTTCAAAGTCGATCAGGGCGAGATCCTCGGTCTGATCGGCCCCAACGGCTCGGGCAAGAGCACGATCTTCAATATGCTCTCGGGTACGCTGGCGCCGACGTCCGGTTCGATCCTGTTCGGCGGCTCCGAGATCGCAGGCCTTCCGCCGCACCGGATCATCAACACCGGTATCGGTCGCACCTTCCAGATCCCGCGGCCGTTCCGCCGCCTGACGATCTTCGAGAACGTCGCGCTCGCCGGATTCTACGGCCAGGGCCGCCACAGCCGTGCCAGGGCGGAGGAGGCGGCCGAGCGATCGCTGGCGATGGTCGGCTTGCCGACCGATCGGCATGCCAGCGTCGATGGCTTGGGCGCAGCCGGCCTGAAAAAGCTCGAACTGGCGAAAGCACTCGCCACCGCGCCCAAACTTCTGCTGGCCGATGAGAGCCTCGGCGGCCTCGACGAGGCCGAGATGGGTCAGGCGGCCGACATGCTGCGCAACATCCGCGACGAACTCGGCATCACCATCATCTGGGTCGAACACATCATGGGCGTGCTGATGCGCGTCGTCGATCGCGTCATGGTGCTCGATCACGGCGAGAAGATCTCGGAAGGGTTGCCGAGTGCCGTTGCCGGCGATCCCCGCGTCATCGAGGTTTATCTCGGCACCGATGCCGAGACCACGCAGGCGGCGGCCGCCGCAGCGCGCCGCCGCGCGGGGGTGCAATGATGCTGGAGCTCCGCGGCGTCAATGCCGGCTACGGCACCTTCCAGGCACTGTTCGACGTCGATCTCGACGTGAGGGCGGGTGAGGCCGTCGGCGTTATCGGGCCCAACGGGGCCGGCAAGACCACCCTGATGCGTGTCATCTCCGGGCTGATCCGCCCCTCGCGCGGGTCGATCAGAATGGAAGCCGTCGACGTCGTGGCCACGCCGCCACACAAGATCGTCAGCCTCGGCATTGCGCATGTGCCGGAAAACCGGCGGCTGTTTCCGCAGCTAACCGTCGACGACAATCTCAAGATGGGCGCCTTCATGAAGGAGGCGCGCGGCCACTATGCCGAGCGGCTGGACGTGGTGTTCGAGCTGTTTCCGCGCCTGAAGGAGCGACGCCACCAGATGGCCGGCACCATGTCCGGCGGCGAGCAGCAGATGTGCGCGATCGGTCGCGCGCTGATGTCGAATCCAAAGCTGCTGCTGCTCGACGAGCCGTCGGCGGGGCTCGCGCCGGTCGTGGTGCAGCAGGTGTTCGAGCTGGTGAAGCGGATCCGCGCCAGCGGGCTGACCGTGCTGATCGTCGAGCAGAATGTGCAGCAGGTGCTGCGGGTGGTCGATCGCGCCTATCTGATCGAGGCGGGCACGATCAGGTCCTCAGGCACCTCGGCCGAGATGCTGGCGAGCGACACGGTCAAGGAAGCGTATCTCGGGGTGTGAGGTTCATCGGGGCATGCAAGCATTTTTGGACATTTTCGACATCTACCTGCTGGAGGCCGTGATCAACGGCATCCTGCTCGGCGGCGTGCTGGCGCTACTCGCGCTCGGGCTCAATTTGATCTTCGGCGTCATCGACGTGACCTGGATCTGCTACGCCGAGCTGGTGATGATCGGCATGTACGCGATGTATTTCCTGGTGCAGTATTACGGCATCAGCTATTTCCTCGCCGCGCCGCTCACCATCCTGCTGGTCGCGTTGCTCGGCGCGGCGCTGCATTACCTCGTGATCGCGCCGCTGCTCACGGCGCCGCCGATCAACCAGTTGCTCGCGACCGGCGGGGTGCTGTTCGTGCTGCAGAGCTTTGCCACCGTCGCCTTCGGCATCGACTTCCGCAACCTCGGCATCCGCCTGCCGGTGCTCGCTTTCGGCGACATGAATTTCAGCTACGCACGACTTCTGTCCTTCCTGGCCGCGCTGGTCGGCATGGTCGCGGTCTATCTGTTCATGACGCGGACCTTCACCGGCACTGCGATCCGGGCGATCTCGCAGGACCGGCAGATCATGGCGCTGATGGGCGTCGACACGAAGCGCATCTATCTCATTACATCCGCGATCGGCGGTGGGCTGGCCGGGCTCGCCGCCTGCCTGTTGGTTCTGCAATATGATGTGCATCCCTTCGTCGGTCTGTCGTTCGGGCCGATCACCTTCCTGATCTGCGTGCTCGGGGGCTTGGGCAATTTCATCGGCGGCTTCATCGCCGCCTTCGTGTTCGCCGAGATCATCTCGCTCGGCGGCCTGTTCTCCGATCTCGAATGGGGCTACGTGCTCGCCTTCGCGTTCTTCATCGTCATGATGTTCATCCGGCCCGCGGGCCTGCTTGCGAGGCGCCGATGATGGGGCGGGGACGGCTTGCAGCTTGGGGGATCGGATTGGCGGCGCTGGCCGCGCTGCCTTTCGTCTATCGCGATCCCTATCATCTGCACATCATGGTGCTGATCCTGATCTGGTCGTTCGCCTATACGTCATGGTCGATGATGGGGCGGTTCGGCCTGGTCTCGCTCGGCCATGGCGGGTTCATGGGCATCGGCGCCTATGTCACGGCGCTGCTCTGGAATCACCTGGGATGGTCGCCCTGGATCGGCATTCCCGTCAGCATGGCCGCGGCCGGCGCCCTGGCGCTGATCGTCGGCTATCCCTGTTTTCGCTTTCGCATCACCGGGCACTATTTCGTGCTGGTGACGCTGGCGCTCTCCGGCATCGTGCTCCAGGTCATCACGGCGACGCGCGATTACACCGGCGGGTCGCTCGGCTACACGCCGAACCGGGCCGCCGGCAACAAGCTCTGGTCGCTGCAATTCGACGACAAGATCACCTGGTACCTGATCGCGCTCGGGGTCTGGCTGTTCGGCATCGTGGTCTGGCACTGGGTGGACCGCAGCATGGCCCGCTATGCGCTGGAGGCGATTTCGGAGGACGAGGACGCCGCGGCCGCCGCCGGCGTCGACGTCACGGCGGAGAAGCTGAAGATCACGCTGCTCAGCGCGCTGATGACGGCCTTGGCCGGCGCGCTTTACTGCCAGTACCAGATGTTCATCACGCCCGACACCGTCAGCGGCATCGCGGTGTCGCTCCAGATGGTGTTCGCAGCCATCGTCGGCGGCCTGTTCGTTTCGCTCGGTCCGACCTTCGGCGCCATCATCACGATTATGCTGGCCGAGACCCTGCGCATCGGCTTTGGCACCAAGGCGGTCGGCTGGGACAATCTCGTCTACGGCGTGCTGCTGGTGCTTTTCATCATATTCCTTCCGAAGGGCATCCTTGGTAGCTTGCTCGATCGATTGAAGCCGCAACGCAAGGTGCCCCGCGCTCATGAGCAAGAAGCCGTCCAAATCGCTCGCCCAGGAACTTGACCGCTACATCACGCCATTCCGCTACGACGGTTCGGGCAAGTTTCATCTCAAGGACCACAAGACCGACGAGAAGGGCGATCTCGACAAGGAGAAGGCGCAGGAGCTTCTCGACGCCAACAAGAAGCGGCTGATCGCGTTTCAGGAGAAGCTCTACGCTCAGGACCGCTGGTCGGTGCTGATCGTGTTCCAGGCGATGGACGCCGGCGGCAAGGATTCTGCGATCAAGGCGATCTTCGAGGGCATCAATCCGCAGGGCTGCGCAGTCAGTGCCTTCAAGGCGCCGAGCAGCAGAGAGCTCGACCACGACTTCCTCTGGCGCCACGCGGTCGCGCTGCCGGAGCGCGGCCATATCGGCATCTTCAACCGCTCCCATTACGAGGAATGCCTGGTGACGCGGGTGCACCCGGAGATACTCGCCAAGGAGAAGCTGCCGCCAAAGCTCGTCACCAAGAGCATCTGGAAGGAGCGGTTCGAGGACATCTCTGCGTGGGAGCGCTATCTCTGTCGCAACGGCACCGTGGTGCTGAAATTCTTCCTCAACCTGTCCAAGGACGAGCAGCGCGAGCGCTTCCTCGACCGGCTGGAGGAGCCGGCCAAGCAATGGAAGTTCTCGATGGACGACATCAAGGAGCGCGCGCTGTGGCCGCGCTACCAGGCGGTCTATCAGGACATCGTCCGGCACACGGCAACGCCGCATGCGCCGTGGTATGTCGTGCCGGCCGATCACAAATGGTTCGCCCGCGTCGTGATCGGGTCGGCCATCGTCGCGGCGCTCGAAAAGCTCGATCTGCGCTTCCCCCGCGCCGACAAGGCCTCGCTGGGCGAATTCGATGAGGTGCGCAAGGCGCTGGAGAAGGAGGAGAACGAGGAGAAGGCGGGCAAGAAACAAAAAACGCGAAAACAACCCCATGCACAGTAGCCGGGGATAGCGAAATCAATGACTTGAAGGATAGCGTGCGCTTGCGGATTTAACGAAATCGTTGACACGTCGGGCAAAACAGGGGCATGATGTCATCATCCCCAAATTCCTCAGGACCCGCGGGCCACCGTAGCAGAAGCGCTCCACAGCGGCGGGAAGGGCGGTCTCGTAACTCGTCCACTTCTCGTGTTTCGGCAGCGGCGAATCCGTCGCGGTGGAATGGAACGCGCCCTCAAATGTGATTTGCGCACCATTGATCTTGCTTGACAGTCTTGCGTCACGGGAGGACCATCCCAATGGTCGCAAACAAGCGACGCGCAACGTCCACATCAAGAGCAAGGGGAGGTCTATGACACCACCTCCGCAGAACCAGCCGCGTTAAGTGCGATGGAGCTCGTTCGGACTATCGCATAGCGGCAGAAACGCGAACGGCACGCCGGGCCAAGGTCTAGTGGGCTGCATCAGTGTGGCATGGCCCCTACCTGCCCGGCGCTGTATTCTGCATCACACCGATTGCATCACAGCGATCATGTCGGACGGCCGTGACGAGGCCGCCGCGCTTTCGATATCCTGCTTCTCTCCTCCTCCTCATCGCGTCATTCCGGGCTGACTCCCGGAATGACGCAGGGTGATCGCATATCAGCACGATCGCACATGACGTCTCGGCGGCGCCTGAGCGAGCGCCTCGTCCTTCGAGACGACCGCTTCGCGGCCTCCTCAGGATGAGGCTCAGCTGCATCCATCTGCGTTGAAATGCTGCCGCATACGCATCCCCTCATCCTGAGGGCCCGCCGCAGGCGGGCGTCTCGAAGGATGGCCGCAGCCGAGCTTCCAGCCGCGTGTCCGCATTCCGATCGCTGCACGTCCCGCCTTGAAATCGTGGTTCCCGCTTCCTGCACCGCGGCAAATGCCAAGAGAATGTCGCCTCATTGGCCAACTTCCGACACAGCGCCCGGGCGAATAGCGTCGATCCGACATGATGCATGTGCTTCGGCGGTGACGGTCCCGACGTCGCCGTCGCATTCATTTTTCCCAGGGAATCCCTCGTGTCGCATAAGCTTGCCTTCGCGCTTCTCGCCGCGCTCTTGATCGCGATCTCGTCTCTCTCCAGCGTCCGCGCCGCGCCGCCTGCGCCTGCGGCAAACAGCGCTGCCGCGTTATCGCCCGATGAGGCCAAGCGCGCGCTGGAAACGCTGCAGGATGACAAGAAGCGCGCGCAGATGATCGACACGCTGCGCGTGATCGCCAATGCGTCTGGTGCACAGCAGCCCGCGCCCGAACCAAAATCGCCGATCCCGCTCGCGGCCGACGGCCTCGGTGCGCAGCTCATGCTCACCGTGTCTGAGGAGATCGGCGAAATTTCGCGAGACGTCGCCGATATGGCCAGGACGCTCACGCACTTCCCGGCGTTCTATTACTGGATCGTGCGGACCGCGAACGATCCCGCGGCCTACAATCTCCTGATCGAGATTGGTTGGAAGCTCGCGCTGGTGTTCGGCTGCGCCTTCTGCGCCGAATGGGTGATCTTCCGTCTGATCCGGCGCCCCGTCGCCTTCCTGGAAGGGCGCATGCCGCAAACGGCGCGTCTGCCGGTGCAGGTATTGCCCATTGCCGATCCCCCGTCATCGGTGGCCGATGTCACCCCCGCGCCCGAACTGCACATGCGCCGCCACAGCCTGGCGCGGGCCTGGCAAATCATGCTGCGGCTGCCCCTCGTGCTGGGACGCTTCCTGCTCGAGCTGCTACCCGTGTTGGTCTTTGTCGGGGTCGCCACGGCGCTGCTCGGCACCGAGATCGGCGAGCCCACCACCGTCCGCCTCGTGATCCTCGCCGTCGTCAATGCCTATGCGTTCTCGCGCGGGCTCATCTGTGTGGTCCGTGTGCTGGCGGGACCGTTCGGCTTGTTTCCGGTCAAGGCCGAAACCGCCGCCTATATCGAGATCTGGGCGCGCCGTATCGTCGGTGTCGGCGTCTCCGGCATCGCCTTTGCGAATGTGGCGCTGCTGCTCGGCCTGCATCGCGGCGGCTATGCCGCGCTCCTGCGCATGGTGATGCTGGTCGTGCATCTCTTCATCGTCGTGATCATCCTGCAATGCCGCCGCCAGGTCGCCGAAGCCATCCGCGCGCCGGCCGACCGGCAGGGGATCGCGGCGGGACTGCGCAACCGCATTGCGGGCGGCTGGCATTATCTCGCCATCGCGCTCGACCTGGCGTTGTGGGCCGTGTGGGCGCTGAACATTCGCAACGGCTATTCGTTGCTGCTGCAATATTTCGTCGGCACCATCGCGGTGGCGCTGATCACGCGCGTTGCCATCATGCTGACGCTGGGCCTGATCGACCGCGGCTTCCGCATCAAGCCGGAAATCCTCCAGCGCTTTCCAGGCCTCGAGATCCGCGCCAACCGCTATCTGCCACTGCTGCGCAAGATCGTATCCGGCGTCATCGCCTTCATCGGCCTGGTGGCCGTGCTCGAAGTCTGGGGCGTCGACGCCATCGTCTGGTTCTATGGCGGCCAGATCGGCAGCCGGCTGATCTCGGCGGTGGTGACGATCGGACTTGCCGTATTCATTGCAGCTGCGATCTGGGAAGCCAGCAACGCGCTGCTGGACCGCCAGATCAATTCGCTGTCGCGGGACGGGCACTATGCGCGCGCAGCGCGGCTGCGGACCTTTCAGCCGATGCTGCGGACGGCCTTGCTGTGCGTGATCGCCACCGTCGTCGGCCTCACGGCGCTCAGCGAGATCGGCGTCAACGTCGCACCGCTGCTGGCGGGTGCCGGCATCGTCGGCATCGCCATCGGCTTCGGTTCGCAGAAGCTGGTGCAGGACCTCATCACCGGGCTGTTCCTGCTGCTGGAGAACACCGTCCAGGTCGGCGACAACGTCAGCGTGTCCGGGCTATCGGGCGTGGTGGAGAACGTCTCGATCCGCACGATCAGGCTCCGGGCCGGCGACGGTGCCGTGCACATCGTGCCGTTCAGCGCGGTCACGACCATCACCAATGCCAGCCGCGGCGCCGGCAATGCGTCCGTCAGCGTCAACGTCGCCTACAAGGAAGACACCGACCGCGCCGGCCAGATCCTCAAGGATATCGTCGACGAGATGCGCCGCGAGGTCGAATTCCGCAGCCTGATCCGCGGCGATCTCGAGCTTTGGGGCATCGACAAGGTCGACGGCGCCATGGTGTCGATCGTCGGCCAGATCCGTTGCACCGAGGCCGGCCGCTGGCCGGTGCAGCGCGAATTCAACCGCCGCATGAAGCAGCGTTTCCAGCACAACGGCATCGAGGTCGCATCCGCCACCCAGACCATCCTGATGCACATCGCACCGCCGGCTGACAGCGCCGCTCATCTGACGCCGCGTCGAGCGGCAGGATAGTCGCTCGGTAAACTTACCGCTTGCCTTGGTTGAACCGGCAGCGTTCACTTCGCCCCAGTTCGCTGACGACATGCGGGCGGTGAAAAAGGGTGGATGGAATGTGGGGGCGGTGGGCTGGACTGCGCGGTCATGTGATCGTCATTTGTGCGTTGCTTGGATGTGCGGCGTGGGCCACACCGGCAAACGCCCAGCTGTTTCCATCGCGTCCCATCACCCTCGTGGTGCCGTTCGCTGCGGGCGGTCCGACCGATACTCTGGCGCGGATCCTGTCCGAGCGGGTCGCTGCCGAGTTGCACGCGACGATCGTGGTCGAAAACGTGGCGGGCGCCTCCGGCAGCATCGCCGGCGCCCGCGTCGCGCGCGCAACGCCTGACGGCACCACGATCACGATCGGCCATTGGGGCACGCATGTGCTCAACGGCGCGATCTTCAAGCTGCCCTATGACGTGATCGCCGACTTCGAGCCGGTCGCGACGATCGCGATGGGCACGCAGCTCATCGTCGGCCGGAAGTCGATCGAGGCCAACACTCTGAAAGAGATGATCGCGTGGCTGAAGGCCAATCCCGGCAAGGTGACTGCCGGCACGGCCGGCGCCGGCACGGGTGCCCACGTCGCCGGCGTCTTCTTCAAGGAGAGGACGGGTACCGACTTCCAGTTCGTGCCCTATCGCGGCGCGGGGCCCGCGATGATCGACCTCGTGGCCGGTCAGATCGACATCATGTTCGATCAGGCCTCGAACTCGCTGCCGCACTACAAGAACGGTGCGATCAAGGCGTTCGCGGTGACGTCGCCGACGCGGCTCGCCTCCGCGCCCGATATCCCGACGGTCGACGAGGCGGGGCTGCCCGGTCTCTACATCTCCTACTGGCACGGCATCTGGGCACCGAAGAACACGCCGAAGGAGATCGTCACAAAGCTCAACGCGGCCATCGTCACCGTGCTTGCCGACGCTTCCGTCAAGCAGCGGTTTGGCGAATTGGGGCAGGAGATTCCCCCGCCCGATCAGCAAACGCCCGCGGCGCTCGGAGCCTTCCAGAAGGCCGAGACCGAGAAATGGTGGCCAATCGTGAAGGCCGCTGACATCAAAGCGGAGTAGCTTGCGGCGCCACACGCGCTTCCCTCATCCTGAGGATGTCGCGCAGCGGCCGTCTCAAAGGATGGCCGCGAGTGAGAGCGCGCGGGCTTGTTCCGCCTCTTCCGCTTGCGGGAGAGGCCGACGAGCCCCGGGCGATGCGCAGCATCGTCCCGCGCGCGGCGGGTGAGGGCTCTCACCACACAGGGACATCCGCCGCGATTCTCGACAGTCCCGACGCGGAGATACCCCCACCCCAACCCTCCCCCGCAAGCGGGAGAGGGAGCCCCACCGCCAACGCGGCGCGTCTTGCACACCCTCACATGAGAGGAGTGTCTAGCTTTGCGGCGTTAACCTTTTCGTGCACGACGGCCGTCTGTCGCGAAAACCTCGCTGCGGTGCGGGATCACGATCCTTGCCGCAGGCTTCTGCGTCCTTGATCTCAGGTGAGCGCTGGCCGACAATGACCGCCCTTCAATAAGAAACTCCCTGGGGGATTCGTGAATAGACCTGCTCGGGTCAGCGCCCATTCGACATCGTCCGATTCCGTGCACGGCATGGCGCTGCTGCGCGATCCCCTGCTCAACAAGGGCACCGCCTTCACCGCGCAGGAGCGCGATGCGCTCGGCCTGCGTGGGCTGCTTCCGCCTTGCGAGCTGACGATGGAAACCCAGGTCGAGCGCGTGCTCGTCAATCTGCGCACGCTGCCGACCGATCTCGAGAAATATGTCGCGCTGAATGCGTTGCATGACCGCAACGAGGCGCTGTTCTTCCGTGTCGTCGTCGACAATATCGACGAGATCCAGCCGATCATCTACACGCCGACGGTCGGGCTCGCCTGCCAGAAATACGGCCTGATCTTCCAGCGCCCGCGCGGTATGTTCATCTCCTCGCGCGATCGCGGCCAGATCGCCGAGATCCTGAAGAACTGGCCCTATCCGGCCAAGCTGATCGTCGTCACCGATGGCGAGCGCATCCTCGGCCTCGGCGATCTCGGCGCCAACGGCATGGGCATTCCGGTCGGAAAGCTCTCGCTGTATTCCGCCTGCGCCGGCGTGCATCCCGAAACGTGCCTGCCGATCGTGCTCGACGTCGGCACCAACAACGAAGAGCTGCTGAAAGACCCGTATTATCTCGGCTTGCGCGAGCGGCGGCTCACGGGCGAGGCCTATGACAGCTTCGTCGACGAGTTCATGGTCGCCGCGCGAAAGACCTTTCCGGGAGTGCTGATCCAGTTCGAGGATTTCGCCAACCATTCGGCGTTCAAGCTGCTGCACAAATACCGCGATGAGGCCTGCGTCTTCAACGACGACATCCAGGGCACGGCTGCGGTGGCGCTCGCGGGCCTGTTTTCGGCGCTGCGCGTCAACGGCGGCAAGCTGAAGGAACAGCGCATCCTGTTCCTCGGCGCGGGCGAGGCCGCGACCGGCATCGCCGATCTCGTGACGTCCGCGATGATGGCGGAGGGCGCCTCTGAGGCAGAAGCGCTCCGCCGCAACTGGCTGGTGGATTCCCGCGGCCTCGTCGTCGGCGGCCGTGAAGGCCTGTCCGGCCACAAGCTCCGTTATGCCCATGCCGGCCAGGCGCCGATCGCCGACTTCCTCACGGCGATCAGGACGCTGAAGCCGACGGCGATCATCGGTGTTGCCGCGGTCGGGGGTGCCTTCACGCCCGACGTGCTCAAGGCGATGGCCGAGCTCAACGAGCAGCCGATCGTGTTCGCGCTCTCCAATCCGACTTCGAAGGCCGAATGCTCGGCGGAGGACGCCTACCGCTACACCGGGGGCCGCGCGCTGTTTGCCTGCGGCAGTCCGTATGACCCGGTCAAGCTCAACGGTCGTACCTTCGTGCCGCGCCAGGGCAACAACTCCTACATCTTCCCGGGCGTCGGCCTCGGCGTCATCGCCAGCCGTTCGCGCCTTGTCACGGATGAGATGTTCATGGCGGCCGCCCATACGCTCGCCGATTGCGTCGGCAAGGACGATCTCGCGCAAGGCAGCCTCTACCCGGCGCTGCCGCGCATCCGCGAAGTCTCGGTGCGTATCGCCGCCGCCGTCGCCGATGTCGCTTTTCAGCGCGGGCTTGCGGACGGACCCGCGCCCAATGACGTGAAGGGACTGGTTCAGTCCCAGATGTACGAGCCGCAGTACTGAGGCCTGATGATTTTGATTGCCTCGATCTGGCGGCTGGCTCAGTCACCTCTCCCGCTTGCGGGAGAGGTCGGCGTGCCCGGGCGATGCGAAGCGTCGTCCCGCGCGCCGGGTGAGGACTCTATCCTCTTGGGGAGTCCCACTGGGGAGACACCCTCACCCCAACCCTCTCCCGCAAGCGGGAGAGGGAGCGCACCGCCCTCGCAGGTCGCAACGCGCCCTCGTTAAGTCAGCACGCGATACCATTTCAGGTAGAAACTCCGTTGCGCGGCGCGGGCGTATATGCGACGCTCTGTAGCGTTACAAGAAAATGCGAAATCAAGGTAAGCCGCCATGGACGATCGTTTGCCGGACCTGGGCGACCTCGAGCACGAGGTCATGCAACTGGTTTGGGCCCATGGTCCTGTCACGGCCGAGGTTGTGCGCGAGAAGCTGTCGCGTCGGCTGAAGGAATCGACGGTCCGCACGGTGCTGCGCCGGCTGGAAGAAAAGGGCTATGCTCGGCACACGGTGGACGGACGCACCTATGTCTACCACGCAGCCGAAGCGCGCGCGCGGGTTGCGGCCAAGGCGGTGCAGCGCATCGTCGACTGGTTCTGCAACGGCTCGATGGAGGAGGTCCTCGTCGGCATGGTCGACAATGCAATGCTCGACCAGCAGCAGTTGCGCACGCTGGCCGACCAGGTGGCCAAGGCGAAGAAGGCGAGGGGAGTGAAGAAAGAATGATCGCAACTCTGGCGGAGGCGGCGCTGCGCTCCCTTGTGCTGGGAGGCGTCGTCTGGTTCGGTCTCAACCTGTTTCGCGTGCGCAATCCGCACGTCCACATGACGGCGTGGGTCGTCGTGCTGCTGGCATCGCTGGCGATGCCCTTGGTGATGCATTGGCCGACGGTCACGATCACTCGGCTGCCATTGCCGGTATCGGTGCCGGCTGATGTCCTGCCGGCTGATATCTCGATGTTTGAGATGCCGCAGCCCATGCAGCCGATCGCGCCCGGCGCGGCGATTGCTTCTCCGGCGCAGAGCGGCGTCTCGATCAATTGGTGGCTGATCGCCACCGTCGTCCATGCCGGCGTTGCCAGCCTGTTGCTGCTGCGGCTGGCCATCGGCCTCTGTCTGACCTGGCGCCTCGCGCGCGCGGCAAGACCGATCAACGGTCTGCAGATGGTCGACGCCGATGTGCGCGTCAGCCGCGAGGTCGGCGGTCCCGTCACGTTTGGCTCGACCATTCTGGTGCCGCCGCAATTTTCCGGCTGGGACCCAAAGAAGCGCCTCGCGGTGCTCGCGCATGAGGGCGCGCATGTCGCCAACCGCGATTTCCATATCCTCCTGCTCGCTTCCCTCAATCGCGCGGTGTTCTGGTTCAGCCCGTTCGCCTGGTGGCAGCTCGCGCGTCTTGCCGAACTTGCCGAGATCATCAGTGACGCCGAGGCGATCGAGGTGATCGACGATCGGCTGTCCTATGCGGAAATCCTGCTTGATTTCGCAAGCACGGTAAACCCGCGGCCGGTCGAGCTCGCGATGGCGCGGGCCTCGACCGTGCGCGCGCGCGTCGAGCGCATCATCGCGACTGCCGTGATGCCGGTCGCGGTCGGCTGGCGCAAGCGGCTGTGGATCGCGGCCGCGATCGTCCCGGCCGTGATCGTGTCCGCCGGCATGATCGCCTATCGCACCCCGGAGCCTGCGCCGCTCGCCGCCGATAGTGGAGAGGTGCCGGCCCAGCATTACCGCCCCTTCGTCAACTTCTACGCCATGGGCCCGGGCTCGGTGTTCGCCATCTTCCGCGAGGGTGACGATCTCTACGGCCAGCTCACCGGGCAACGTCGGCTGCGCCTGACGGTCGGCAGTGACGGCACCGCGTCCTACATGGCTTCGTCCGGCGAGATCACGTTCCCGCTCGACGCGGAACGCCGCTCCTCCGAACTGATGCTGCGGCTCAACGGCCGCGACGTGCGCGCATTGCGCGTCGCCGAGATGCCGGCGCCGACGACCGAACCTGCCTCGCTCGACCAATATGTCGGCTGGTACAGGATTGCGCCGAACCGCGTGCTCACCGTGCGCCGCGATGGCGACCGTCTCTCGTTGCAGGAAACCGGGCAGGGTACGACGCAAGTCCTGGCCGAGGGCACTGATGCCTTCTCCTTCCGCGGCGACCATCTCGTGATCTTCCTGCGCGACGAGCAGTCGAAGGTCTCGCGCGTGTTGCTCCAAAGTGCGGTTTTCGGCGCCCGCCTCGCAGCCCGCGTCGATGCGGCGGTGGCTCAGGCCGTCGAAGCGGATTTCGCGCGCCGCCTTGCCGCAGTCCCCGATCGCTTCAGGGAGCAGGTCCCGGCGGTCGGCGGCAAGGAGATGATCGTGCGCGGGATCGAGGATCTGCGCGCCGGCACGCCGAACTACGATCGCATGAGCGCGCCGCTCGCCGCCAAGATCCACCGCCAGCTCAATGAAATGCACGCGACGTTCGTCGCGCTCGGCGGATTGGAATCGATCTTCTTCCGCGGCGTCGGCCCCGGCGGCTACGACATCTATGGCGCGAAGTTCGAGAACGGCACGGCCGAATTCCGCCTGCTGCTCGAGCCCGATGGCAAGGCCGGCGATGTCATCTTCCGAGCCGACGGTAACGACGAGCTCGGTGGCATCGTGCCTTGCTCGGAGGAGGCGAACGTGCGCGGCCGTGCCGGCACCTCGCCGATCAGGATCATGGTCTATAACGAGATGGGCGACGACATCCAGGTCTTCAATCTCGATGCCGACGGCAATCGCAAGACGCAGAGCGTCGTCAGGCCCAACATGACCTGGGCTTCCACCACCACCGTGAACAATCCGTGGGTGATTGCCGACAAGTCGGGACGGTGCATGGAGATCCTGGTGCCGGGTCGGCAAACGCGCTTCCACAATGTCGAGGCCTCAAACCTCGGCGCGCGTCCGGGTCGCGCAGCGCGGCGCGCCGTTCCGATCGCCAATGGCGAGGAGATGCTGCGCCGTTACATCGAGGGCGTCGGCCGGGGACAGCCGGACTACGAGCGCATGACGTCTGAGGTCGCCGACATCACACGCGCGCAGCTTCCGTTCGATCAGGCGATTCTGACGCGGCTGGGTGCGCTGCGTGCGGTCTCCTTCCGCGGGGTCACCGCGCTCGACAGCGATATCTATGTTGCCCAGTTCGCCAACGGTTCGGCGGAATGGCGCATCGGCGTCAGAAACGGCACGATCACGAAAATCGCGCTCGGGCCGAATTTTTAGGACGATTGCCGCTGGTCCGCGGGACCGGCGGCTCGCGAGTTGTTGACGGCGCTGTCTCAATCTCCGCTTGCCGGCTCTCGTCGTGAATGTTACGATCTGTAGCATTACAGTTCGTCGCCTGCGCCGACACCATCGGCAGGCTCGAAAGAATTGGGCATTCGCCATGAGCAGTTCTGCAAAGGCCGATTCTGTGCTGGCGCTGCATCGCTTCGGGATGGGGCCGCGTCCAGGATCAATCGCGGCTGTCGGGACCGACCCGCGCGGCGCGCTGATCGCCGAGCTCGACCGCCCGCTCGTCCTGAACGCTGCCGCCACCCTCCCCTCCAGCGCAAAGGCCTATCGCACCGTGGCCGATGCCAATGCGCGGCGCACGGCGCGCGCCAAGCAGGCCCAGCAGCAGGCTAAAAAGCAGCAGGTGGCGGCGACGCCGACCATGTCGGAAGACCAGACGCAAGGGCAGGTAGCGGACAAGGACGCCGCCGAGATGGCGGCCAAGCAGGCAGCCGACGCCATTCCCGATCCCGGACGTCCGATCTATTTGCAGGAAGCCAAGGTGCGCACCGAAGCTGCGCTTTCCGCCGACATCGGTTTCGCCGAGCGGCTGGTGTGGTTCTGGTCCAACCATTTCTGCGTCTCGGCCAACCGGATCCAGAGCATGTCCGGCGCCTATGAGCGCGAAGCCGTTCGCGCAAATGCGCTCGGCCGCTTCGTCGATCTCCTGCTGGCCGTCGAGGGTCATCCGGCGATGCTGGTCTATCTCGACAATCTTGGTTCGATGGGCGCGAATTCGACGGCCGGCATCAACCGTAGCAGCGGCCTCAACGAAAACTTCGCGCGCGAGATCATGGAGCTGCATACGCTCGGCGTGCGCGCCGGCTACACCCAGGACGACGTCATCAGCTTCGCCAATGTGCTGACCGGCTGGACGCTGGTGCCGCCGGGCGCCGATCCTCAGCACGGCGGCGATTTCACCTTCAATCCGCGGCTGCACGAGCCCGGCGGACAGACCGTGCTCGGCAAGCGCTACGAGCAGGAGGATGCCGAGCAGGGCCGCGCCGTGTTGCGCGATCTCGCCGCGCATCCCGCGACCGCGACCCATGTCGCGACCAAGCTCGCGCGCCATTTCGTCGCCGACGATCCGCCGCCGGTGCTCGTCGAGCAGATGGCAAAAATCTTTCGCGACACAGAGGGCGATCTCAAGCAGGTCGCGATTGCGATGGTGTCCTCGGACGAGGCCTGGCGCGGGCCGCCGTCAAAGCTCAAGCGCCCCGGCGAATGGGTCGTCGGCATGGTGCGTGCGACCGGCATCACGGTCGTCGATCCCGTCCGCTTCACCGGCGGCCAGGAACTGCTCGGCGAGGCGCTGTGGCGTCCGTCGGCGCCGAAGGGCTATCCGGATGACGAGCCCAGCTGGATCGACGGCGTCGGCCGGCGGCTCGACGTCGCCAACAATTTCGCCGAGCGCATCACTGGCATGGCCGATCCGCAGGCGATCATCGAGGACGTCTTCGGATCCGAGATCGCGCCCGAGGTGAAGCAGGCGGTCGGCCGTGCCGAGAGCCGGCAGCAGGCGTTGGCGCTCTTGTTCATGTCGGCGGATTTTCAGAGGAGGTGAGCATGGGCGTCGTCAATCATTTGCCCACGCGGCGCGAGCTTCTGGTCGGGTCCGGCGCGCTGTTCGCGTGGAGCCAGATGCCTGGGATCGCGCGCGCCGAAGGGCGCGATCCGCGACTGCTGGTCATCGTGCTGCGCGGAGCGCTCGACGGCCTCGGCGCGGTTGCGCCGGTCGGCGATCCCGACTGGATTTCCTTGCGCGGCGATCGTGCGCTGGTGCTGGACGGCAAGCCGCCAGCGCTGCCGCTCGATGCCTTCTTCGCGCTCAATCCGGCGATGCCGAACCTGCATCGGCTCTACAAGAGCGGCAAGGCTGCCATCGTCCATGCCACCGCGACGCCCTATCGCGAGCGTTCGCATTTCGACGGCCAGGACGTGCTGGAAAGCGGGCTCGTCAAGCCCGGCATGACCAGCTCGGGATGGCTCAACCGCGCGCTGCTCGCGCTGGAATCCGGCGGGCGTGTCGACCCGCGCGGCAGCCGCGCGCTCGGCATCGGCTCCGTGACGCCGCTGGTGGTGCGCGGTTCGGCGCCTGTCATGACATGGGTGCCGCAGCGATTGTTGCCGGCGAGCGAGGACACGCAGAACCGCCTGCTCGATCTCTACCAGCACACCGATCCGAAGCTTGCGACCGTGCTCCAGGCCCGCATGAAGCTCGCTTCGCTCGGCGGCGCATCGGGCACGGGCGATCCGATGTCTGACGATCCGACCTTGGCGCCGCCCGGCATCGCGCGCGTCCGCGCCTACTTCGCCGAAGCCGCCGGCACGGCCGCGCGCTATCTCGCCAAGCCCGACGGTCCGCGCGTCGGCGCCATGGGCTTCGTCGGCTGGGATACGCACATCGCCGAGGGCGCGGCCTCGGGCCAGCTCTACAATCTGCTCGGTGCGCTCGACGGCGCCTTTGCCGCAATCGAGAGCAACATGGGCGAAGCGTGGCGCGAGACAGTCGTGGCCGTTGTCACGGAGTTCGGGCGAACCGCGCGTATCAACGGGACGCAGGGTACGGACCACGGTACGGGCACGGTCGCTTTCCTGATCGGCGGCGGGCTCACCGGTGGCCGCGTGATCGCGGACTGGCCGGGCCTGAAGCCGGCGCAACTCTTCGAGGATCGCGATCTCAGGCCGACCACGGATTTGCGCGCGGTGTTGAAGGGCCTGCTGCGGGATCATCTGCGTGTCGAGGAGAAGGAGCTCGCAGAAACCGTCTTTCCCGGCAGCGCCGACGTCAAGCCGATGGGAGGCCTCGTCGGCTGACGACGCGGCTCTCGCAACCGGATCGGGTTCATGATGTGCACGCTGACACAACGGGAGCTCGACTTTCTCGCCAGCCTGAAAACCGGCTGGCGGCGGCTCTATTGGCGCGAGCTCGCGCGGCTATCGAGGAGCGACGCCGAGCCTGGCGAGGTTCAGCCGCAGATGCGCCCGATGATCTGGCGCGTCGTATCGGGCCTCTCCGACGAGTCTGTCTCGATTCAGGACAAGCCAGTGTGGTGGAATCGTCACAGCTAAACGCGAAATGGCTGCGGCCTCAGGCGCGCTTTCGTTCCGACAAGGTTCTGCCCTCATTGCCCACCGAAACTCGGGGCCGTTCGGAGGGCGCATCATGTCTCGATTTGCACGTGCCGAAACTGCCCGGATTTCGCCGGCAACCCTGTGCCGGATCCTGCTCGCCATCATCGGCGCGGCGTCGCTTGCGGCGTGTGCGCAATCGCCGGTCGGCCGCCAGAAGGCCGATCTCGGCACCCACCGCCAAGCCGCTGTCGAACGACCGCACAGGGTGGCGGCGCTGCATCCGCGTCCGATCAGCCGGGCGCGCGTCCCCGACGGTGATGCAAAGCAAAGCGTCTCGCACGGCGTCGCCAGCTTCTATTCGGACACGGAGACGGCAAGCGGCGAGCGGTTTGACAAGAACGAATTGACCGCGGCCCATCCCAGCCTGCCGTTCGGCACCAAGCTGCGCGTCACCGATGTCTCGTCCGGCCGGTTCGTGACCGTCAGGATCAACGATCGCGGGCCGTATGTTCGCGGACGCGTGGTCGACATCTCTCCCTCCGCGGCCGAGGCGCTCGGCATGGTCGACAAGGGTGTCACCAATGTCCGGCTCGACGTGGTGCGATAATTTGCAGTGACATCGATCCGAAATGCTGTGCTTAACCGACTGTTAGCCGCCTCCAGCGCACCATGGATACCGAGCAATTCGGGAATCCACCGAAGCAATTGGGGGCGGCGTTTGACCACGATCCAGTATCTCGAAGATCAGGCCGCACGCGCCGAGCGGCTGGCCAAACGGATCACGGATACATTGACGATCGAAAAGCTCCTGACCTTCGCGGGCGAACGCCGCCGCGAGATCGAGGTCATCGCCGGCAAGTACCGGCGCGCCTGATTTTCATCCTCCATGCACGCTCAGCTATGGCTCTCGACGAAGTCGCTGAGATAGTCGGGCAGCGTCACGCCATCGATGTCGCAGCGCGCCCGAATCTCGCCGGCGACGTCGGTCGAGATGTCCTTCATCCAGTGCTCGAGCGTGTTGAAGGAGATAACCTTGACGGGGTCGTTGAAGCAGCCGGCGACGAGTTCGCCAATCGTGGCGTCGAGATCGCTTCGCTCGACACGGATTTCGGTCGCCTTGTCGAGGCGGTCGATCACCACGAACAGGGTCTGGTCTGCGCCATAGGGCACGACCGGGGCTGTCACGCCGGCTTCAAGCATGTGAGGCACTCACGCCTTCGCTTCCGATCACCATCAACGGGAAAAACCGGAAGAAGGTTCCTGCGCTCAGAGGTGCTTCTGCGGGGATCAGAGAAATTCTCTCAGGCGCGCCAGCTCGGTGATGTGCTCAGGCGAGAGGATGTCCGTGACCAGCGGCGGCTGCGCGATCGTGCGGATCTCATAGAGATGCCGGGTCGCCGCCGGCTTCGCCATGAACGCCGAGATGCATTCGTCGAGCGTGCCCTCGATCACCTGGTACGACGCTCGGTCCGACCGTCGCTGGTTCGCAAGCGATGGCCATTTATGCAGCACCGCAAGGACACCAAAATCGACCTTTGAATCCCCAACTACGTCCCCCATCGTCCCGCCTCACGCAAAAAGAACCCCGGCACACGATCCTGCGTACCGGGGCCTACACCCATTACTGCATCTCAATGCCACAGCACCAAACGCGATGACGGGGAAATAGTTCCCGGCCAATGTTCGCTTTCAGCTCGCGGCCGCGGCGATTCTATGCCCTGGGCTGGTGTGACTGTGGCTGGTCTCATCGCCGCGACCAACTTCGGGCGGAAGCCCGGCGAAGCGCCGCAAGGCCTCGGCCATCTGCACCCGGCCCGGCGCGCCGGTGATGATCACGTCCACCATCGTGAAGGATGAATGGAAATGGCCACGCGCCTTGAGCTGCTCGACCGGGACGCCGGCGGCTGCCATCGCCTCGGCATAGGCGATGCCTTCGTCGCGCAAGGGATCGAATTCGCAGGTGACGACGAAGGCCGGCGGTAGCCTTTCGACCTTGCCGCGGAGCGGCGAGGCGCGTGGATCGGTGCGGTCGGCCGGCGAGCAATAGAGGTCCCAGAACCAGTACATTAGCGACCGGGTCAGGAAATAGCCGGTCGCATTGTCGTTGTAGGAGGGGCGGTCGAAGGTGCAGTCGGTGACGGGGCAGATCAGGAGCTGGCCCGCGATCTCAGGGCCGCCGCGATCGCGCGCAAGCTGGCAGGTGACGGCGGCGATGTTGCCGCCGGCGCTCCAGCCCGCGACTAGCACCGGGCCCGGCCTGCCGCCGAGCTCGGCGGCGTGCTCCGCGATCCAGCGCGTCGCCGCGTAGCCGTCTTCGGCCGCGGCCGGGAAACGATGCTCGGGCGCATGACGATAGCCGACGCTGACGAGCATCATGCCGGTCCGCCGCACCATGTCGCGGCAGAACGGCTCGTCGGATTGCTCGTCGCCGAGCACCCAGCCGCCGCCGTGGAAATAGACCACGACCGGATGCGGCCCCGGTGTTGCCGGCCGGTACACCCGGTAGGGCAGCGGGCCGTCGGCGCCGGGCAGGGTGCCGTCGACGATCTCGCCGATCGGCCGTCCAGCCGGGCGGCCCTTGTTGAACTCGTCGACGAAGGCGCGAGCGCCGAGCGCGCCCATCGACTCTATCGGCGGCAGGTTGAGCGACGCCAGCAGGTTCAGCACCAGCCGCACATCTGGCTGGAGGCGCACCACCTCGCCGTCATTGCATTGCGCGGCGACATCGGGGCCGGTCAGCTTGAAGCCGAGCATGCCGCGGCTGACGACCTCGTCGCAGATGCCGCGATAGGGACCGACGCCGCCGGTATAGGGCATCAGGCCCTGCACCTTGCCGGGCACGTTGGCGCCGGTGTACCAGGTGTTGGCGAGCCGGTGCAGCGTCACCATCGAGCAGTCGGCCATGTGCCTGTTCCAGCCGGCCTGCGCCGTCTCGGTCGGCTCGATCGTGGTGAAGCCGGCGTCGCGCATTGCTTTGAGCCGGTCGACGACCCAGTCGACATGCTGCTCGATCGACACTGCCATGTTCGACAGCACCGACGGGCTGCCGGGGCCGGTGATCATGAAGAAGTTCGGGAAGCCTGCGACGGTGAGCCCGAGATAGGTCTGCGGCCCCTGCGCCCAGACATCGGTGAGCGATCTGCCGCCGCGTCCGCTGATCGGGTGCACGGCGCGGATCGCGCCGGTCATGGCGTCGAAGCCGGTCGCGAACACGATCACGTCAACGTCGACGATGCGCCTCGACGTCGTGATGCCGCTTGCGGTGATCGCCTTGATCGGTTCCTGACGCAGATTGACCAGCGTGACGTTCGGCCGGTTGTAGGTCGCGTAATAATTGGTATCGAGGCAGGGGCGTTTGGCGCCGAACGGATGATCGTCCGGCATCAGCGCCGCGGCGGTCTCGGGGTCTTTGACGGCGGCGCGGATCTTCTCGCGGATCAGGTCCTGGACGATCTTGTTGCCGTCGATGTCGACCGCTTGGTCGGCCCAGAGCTGGGTCAGGATGTGGACGAGGTCGCCGGCCGCCCAGGCGCGTTCGAACCGCTCACGACGCTCGGCATCGCTTAATTGCCAGCTCACGACCGTCTGCTGCGGATAGGGCACGCCGGCCATCGACTGGCGCGCCTGCTCGCGATAGGCCGCGCGATCGCCTTGCAGCAGGCTCATGCGATCGGAAGGCGCAGGGCCGTTATGCGCCGGTAATGCGAAATTCGGCGTGCGCTGGAACACGGTCACGTGTGCGGCCTGTTCGGCGATCAGCGGGATCGATTGGATGGCCGACGATCCCGTGCCGATCACCGCGACGCGTTTTCCCGCGAGATTGACGCCGTCATGCGGCCAGCGTCCGGTGAAATAGACCTCGCCCTTGAAGTCCTTGACGCCGTCGATCTCCGGCGGCTTCGGCGCCGAGAGGCAGCCGGTGGCCATGATGTAATGGCGGCAGGAGACCGCTGCGCCATCGTCGGTGGTGAGCTGCCAGCGTTCGGTGGCCTCGTCCCATTTCGCTTCCGTGACTTTGGTCTTGAAGCGGATGTCACGCCTGAGATCATAGCGGTCGGCGACGAAGCCGAGATAGCGCAGGATCTCCGGCTGGGTCGCGTATTTCTCCGACCAGGTCCAGGCGGTCTCGAGATCGGGATCGAAGGTGTAGCTGTAATCGATGGTCTGGATATCGCAGCGCGCGCCGGGATATCGGTTCCAGTACCAGGTGCCGCCGACGTCGCCGGCTTCTTCGAGGCCGACCGCCGTCAGGCCGGCCTTGCGCAGCCGATGGAGAAGATAGAGGCCGGCAAATCCGGCACCGACCACGGCAACATCGACCTGCTGGCTGGTTCCGCGCCCCGCGTCAGAGGCACGCGCAGCAACCATTGCATCAGGCATGGCATTTCCTCCCGTCTGTTTTGTTTTGCCGGCAGGCTATCGCTGCAGGTTCGGCTTGTCATCACGGCATGTGCAATCTTCGGTAGCCATTTGCGGCGTCATCATGGCCGCGTGAATGTTGCGGCAGCACACGCATCGCGATGCACAATGGCCGTGATTTCCCGGGCTAATCAGGGTCGATCCACCTGTGTATGCTCTTGTTTTTGCCACGCGTGCCGACGGGCGTCATGACAGAGTTGAGTGAACGGACCAAAGCGAACATGGACGTCGTCCTTGAGGAGACGTGCCGCCAACTGCCGCACGGCGGCGATCACGACAGCCGCAGGTTCATCGCCCAGCGGCTGATCGAGGCAGCGCAGTCCGGTCACACCACGCTCGGTGAACTCGGCATCATCGCACGGCACGCACTGGCGGAGCTTGCGGCCAAGCGGAGCTAGGCGCAGCCGCGGCGCTTGCCTCGCAGCGGGCCACGGACATAACCTGCCCAAAATCCTTCCGCGCATCGAGATGCTCCGAAGATGCGGTCCGTGTTCGCGCTGTTTGCGACGTCTCTCGTCCTCTGTTGCGCCGGCTCGGCCGTGGCCCAGCCGGTCGGCCAATTTCCATTTGCGCTGACGCGCGAAGGACAGATGCTTGGCGCCGTCGAAGGCGAGATAGCCTCGTTCAAGGGGCTGGCCTATGCGGCCGCGCCGATCGGGCCGCTGCGCTGGCGTCCGCCGCAGGCCGCGCCCGAGAGTTCGGAGATGCGCACCGCCTATGCCTATGGCGCGCCGTGTCTTCAGCCCTCGCTGCCGGGTTCGAGCGAGGATTGCCTGACGCTGAACGTGTTCCGTCCGTTTGGGGTCGACGGCCCGCTGCCGGTGATGATGTTCATCCACGACGGCGCTTTCGTCAGCGGCACCGCGAATGATCCGCTGTTCGATGGTGCCAGGCTCGCGCAAGCCGGCGTCATCGTGGTGACCGTGAATTTTCGCCTCGGCGCGTTCGGCTGGCTCAGCGATTCCGCGCTGTCGGAAGGCGGCTCCGGTAATTACGGCCTGATGGACCAGATCGCGGCGCTGCATTGGGTGCACGACAACATCGCGGCCTTCGGCGGCGATCCCGCCAACGTCACCTTGTTCGGCAGTGGCGCAGGCGCGACCTCGATCGCGCTGCTGATGCTGTCTGAGCAATCGCGCGATCTCTTCCAGAGAGCCATTCTGCAATCGATCCCCGGCCGTGCGCGCCTGCGTTCGGCACAAGAGGCCGAGATTGTGGGTCGGCAATTCATGGCGGCGCTGGGGCGACAGGCCGACTTGCGCGCAGCCGAGCCGCGACGCCTGCTTGCCGTCGAAAAACATCTCCTGGAAAAATCACCGCGCAGCTTTGGGCCGACGATCGATGGAAGTCTGGTGAGCGAGGATGTCGCCGCGGGCTTCGCGGCCGGACATGAGAGCCGCATTCCCTTGATCATCGGCTCGAACGACGACGAGACCGGTTTCGACGACGAGCTGGATATCCGGGAAGAGCTGGCATCGTCAGGCACCACCAGCGATGAGCTGCGCAGGCTCTATTCCGACCTCGCCAGATCTTCCAGCCGCGCGGCAAGGTTTTACACCGACAAGATCTTCTCCGAGCCGGTGAGACTGCTGGCGCGCCTGCACGCCGCCAGCGGTGCGCCCACCTTTCGCTATCGCTTCGCCTATGTGCCGGAGGCACGGCGCGCCAACCCCGAGGGCGGTCACGGGCGGGAATTGCAGTTCATCTTCGGCGTGGAAGGCATGCCGGGTGCGGGCATCCTGTCACGAGCCGATCGCGAGGTCGCAAATCGCATGCGTGCCTACTGGATCAATTTCGCCAAGAGCGGCGATCCCAACGGTGCGGACCTGCCCCATTGGGACGCGGCCGCAGGCAGCGATCGCCTGCTGCTGATCACGAACGATCGCATCGCGAGCGGAGACGACCCCTGGTCGGAGCGCCTGGACCGGTTCGGGCGTTAGGGCAGGTTGAGTTGGATTTAAGCCGCGAGTTCGACGCGCGGCGCCGGGCTCAGCCGGTCTTCCTCCAGATAATCCATCGCGCCGTCTTTCTCGACGGCATAGAATTGCTGGCCTTCCTTCGACTTGTAGGCGGCGCGAACGACGCCGCGGCGGCCCTTGTCGCTGTTGACCACGTCCCCCAACGCAAACTTCTTCATTTCACGTCCCTGGCTGCTGGCCGACTCCTTCGGCTACCCCCCCGGATTCTGGGCGAAAAATCGTTAACGTCTTGCTAACCATACGGGTTTGCCTATGCTCGCGGCCGATAGCGCGGGCAGCTCGCACGCGCGTTGCCAATGAAACGAGCCTTCGCTCATGGTGCGATTTCCGACCTTCTTCCTGTCGCATGGCGGCGGTCCCTGGCCGTTCATGGAAGACAGGCGGGTGCAATATGCGAAAACCGCCGGGGCGTTCGGCCAGCTGCCGCAGCTCTTGCCGGAGAGGCCGAAGGCCGTGCTCGTCATATCAGGACATTGGGAGGCTGACGCCTTCACCGTGTCCACCTCGGCGCATCCGCCGATGGTGTACGATTATCACGGTTTTCCCGAGCACACCTACCACCTCAAATATCCGGCGCCGGGGCGGCCCGAGCTCGCCGCCGAGGTGAAGGCGCTGCTCATGCGCGCGGGCGTCGATTGCCGGGAGGATCCCAACCAGGGCTTCGATCACGGCACCTTCGTGCCGCTCGGGCTGATGTATCCGAACGCCGACATGCCGATCGTGCTGCTGTCGCTGAGATCGACTTACGATCCGGCCGAGCACATCAGGGTGGGCCAGGCCATCACTTCGCTGCGGGACGAAGGCATTCTGATCGTCGGCAGCGGGCTGACCTATCACAACATGCGCGGGTTCGGCCGTGCCGAGTCGAAGCCGGTCTCGTATGATTTCGAGGCGTATCTGAACGAGGCGATCAGCCACAAGGACGCGGCGCGCCGCAACGCGATGCTGGTTGACTGGGAGAATGCACCGAGCGCGCGCCTGGCCCATCCGCGCGAAGATCATCTGCTGCCGCTGATGGTAGCCGCCGGCGCCGCCGGCAGCGACGCGGGCAAGCGCGTCTTCGTCGACGAGGTCGCGAATGTCGCGATGGCGTCGTATGTGTTCGGATGAATCGTAGGGTGGATTAGCGAAGCGTAATCCACCATCGGGCCGCAATGAAGGCGGCGGATTACGCCTTCGGCCAATCCGCCCTACGCAGCTTCGAGCTCACCCGTATTTCAGCTTCATGAACAGGATGCCGCCGGCGAGCACGATGGTGATGGCGTTTGCGGCGACGAGGGGCGCGTCGCCCGACAGCAGGCCGTAGACGAGCCAGAGCGCCAGCCCCAGCACCATGACCAGGAACATGCCGAGCGAAATATCGCCGGTGGAGCGGGTCTTCCACACTTTGATGGCTTGCGGCGCGTAGGCCACGGTGGTGCAGGTCGCGGCGGCAAAGCCGATCAGCTTGATCAAGAACGGGTCCATGACGGCTCTATAGCATTGATTCGACGATGTCGTGCCTCAGGCGCGCGCGGTCATGAGGCCGCGATAGAGCGCGGCATAGTCACCGGCGCGGTTGCGCCAGGACACGTCGGTCGCAAGGCCGCTCAGTTGCAGGCGGCGCCAGGTCAGCTTGTCGTGGAAGGCGATGTTGGCCTTGCGCAGCGTGCCGGCGAGAGCATCCGCAGTCACAGGACCGAACTTGAAGCCGGTGGCGTCCTGGCCCGATTTATCGGCCTCGCCGATATCGACGATGGTATCCTCGAGGCCGCCGACGCGCGAAACGATGGGCACGGCGCCGTAGCGCAACGCGCAGAGTTGGGTGAGGCCGCACGGCTCGAACCGCGAGGGCACGATGAGCGCGTCCGAGCCGGCCTGGATCAGATGCGCCATGATCTCGTCGTAGCCGATCACGACTCCGATCCGGCCAGGGTGCGCGCGCGCAACGGCCTGATAGCGATCCTGGAGATCGCGGTCGCCGCTGCCGAGCAGCGCGAGCTGCATGCCTTCGCGCAAAATGGTCGGGATGGCCTCGAGCAGGAGATCGAGCCCCTTCTGCCAGGACAGGCGGCTGATGACGCCGAGCAATGGCGCTTCGTCCGAGGAATCCAGATTGAACTGTTGCTGAAGCACCGCCTTGTTGGCGGCCCGGAACGTGAGGTCCTCCGCGCCGAAGCGGTAGGCGATGTGCGGATCTTCTTGCGGATTCCAAACGGATACATCGATGCCGTTGAGGATTCCGCTCAGCACGTTGGCGCGGGCGCGAAGCAGGCCGCCGAACCCCATGCCGCCCTCGTCGGTCTGGATCTCCTGCGCATAGGTCGGCGAGACCGTGGTGATGCGATCGGCGAATTGCAGGCCGGCCTTCAAAAAACTAATGCCGCCGAAATATTCGAGGTCGTTGACGCCATAGGCGCGCCAGGGCAGGCCAATCGAACCGATCAGCTCGGGCGCGAACTTGCCCTGATAGGCCATGTTGTGGATGGTCATCACGGTGGCGGGCCGCGGCCGATTGTCGTAGTGCAGATAGGCCGGCGCCAGCCCGGCCTGCCAATCGTGGGCATGCACCACGTCGGGCACGAAGGCAGGAACGAGGCCGTGGCCGATATCGGCCGCGATGCGCGACAGCGCGGCGAACCGCACGCCATTGTCCGCCCAGTCGACGCCTTCGACCGTCACGTAGGGGTTGCCAGGCCGTGCGTAGAGATGCGGCACGTCGAGCACGAACAGATCGAGGCCGTCATGCGAGCCGGCGAGCAGACGTCCGGGTCCGCCGAAATAATCCGGCCAGCGCCGGATTTCGTCGGCTCCGCCCAGCACCCGCATCACGTCCGGATAGCCCGGCATCAGCGTGCGCATCTCGACGCCATGCGCCTTGAGCGCAATCGGCAGCGCGCCCGCGACATCGGCGAGGCCGCCGGTCTTGACGATGGGATAAACTTCAGAGGCGACCGCGAGGACGCGAACAGGCGTCATGTATTGAGCCTGTCGAGCATCGGCTGGGTGATGAGCGAAATGCCCTGCTCGGTGGTGCGGAAGCGTCTTGCGTCCAATTCGGGATCTTCGCCGACGACGAGCCCTTCCGGGATCTCGACGCCGCGATCGATCACGACGTTCTTCAGGCGCGCGCCGCGACCGACATTGACGTAGGGCATGATCACGGCGTTCTCGACATTGGCGTAGGAGTTGACGCGCACGCCGGTGAACAGCAGTGAGCGCCGCAGCGAGGCGCCGGAAATGATGCAGCCTCCCGAGACCAGCGAGCTCACGGCCTGGCCGCGCCGGCTCTCCTCGTCGTGGACGAATTTTGCCGGTGGTGTGATCTCCGAATAGGACCAGATCGGCCAGGCGCTGTCGAACAAATCGAGCTCGGGCACTACGTCGGTAAGGTCGATATTGGCGGCCCAATAGGCGTCGACGGTGCCGACATCGCGCCAATAGGCGCGGGGGTCGCTGCCGGAGCGGACGCAGGAGGTCGAGTACTGGTGCGCCATGGCGCGGCCGTTCTTGACGAGGTAGGGGATGATGTCCCTGCCGAAATCGTGGTTGGAATTCGGATCCTCGGCGTCGCGCTTGAGCTCCTCGAACAGAAATTTCGCGTCGAACACGTAGATGCCCATGCTGGCGAGCGAGACGTCCGGCTTGCCGGGCATCGGCGGCGGATCTTTCGGCTTTTCCAGGAACTCTTTGATCCAGCCGTTCTCGTCGATATGCATGATGCCGAAGCCGGAGGATTCCTGGCGCGGCATCTCCAGGCAGCCGACGGTGACGTCGGCGCCGCTGTCGACATGCTGGCGCAGCATCACCTCGTAGTCCATTTTATAGATATGGTCGCCGGCGAGCACGACGATGAAGCGGCAGGCATGGGATTCGATGATGTCGATGTTCTGGTAGACCGCATCGGCCGTGCCGACGTACCACATGTTTTCGGAGACGCGCTGGCTCGCCGGGAGGATATCGAAGCTCTCGTTGCGCTCGGGGCGGAAGAAGTTCCAGCCCATCTGAAGGTGCCGGATCAGGCTGTGCGCCTTGTACTGGGTGGCGACGGCGATGCGGCGGATGCCCGAGTTCACCGCGTTTGAAAGCGCGAAATCGATGATGCGGGATTTTCCGCCGAAATAGACCGCGGGCTTGGCGCGCCGATCGGTCAGCTCCAGCAGCCGGCTGCCGCGTCCGCCGGCCAGGACGAACGCCAGCGCCTGACGGGCAAGCGGCTCGGGTCTCGCGGCACTCATGTCATTCTCCCACAACTCTGGCGCTCGCGAGAAGCCTCCCGGCCGCGCTCATTTGGAACCGATAGTAACGGCACGAATAGTAAATCGGGAAGGTGGTTGTTGGTTGCGAATGCGCCGGAAGCTTAATGCTTTGCCGCGGTGATCGGGCCCCAGACACCGTCTTGCCGGTGTCACACGCGGTGAGGTTGTCGAGCCCGTCGGGACCCGGTTGATCAGAATGGAGGCATGCGTCTTGTGCGGTGCACGCAAAACTCGAGGCTTTGACCTCGCGCCAGGATGCCCGAGGATGGCGCTGCGATCCATGTCCAAGCCAAACGTCAGAAAGGAGTAAGACGATGAGGATCTGGAAAACGGCAGTCGCCTGTTCGCTCGCCGCTGCGGTCATAGCGGGAGGAATGGAGCAAGCCGCGGCGGCTCCGCTGCCCACCAATGTCGCAACCATGAAGGCCGCCGTCGGCGATGACGTCACGCAGGTGCACTGGCGCGGCCGAGGTTTTGGATGGGGTCTCGGCGGCCTTGCCGCTGGCGCGATCATCGCAGGAGCCATCGCCAGCAGCGCGCCTTACGGCTATGTCTACTATGGCGGTGGGCCCTACTACGGCGGCTACGGATATCCGGGTTATGGCTACGGCTATGGTTATGCGCCGGCCTATTACGGCTATGGTCCGGCCTATGCTTATCCGCGCTACTATCGGCCTTACCGCCCGTATTTCGGCCCTCGTTACGGCTACTACCGGCCGTATTACCGGCACTATCACCGCGCGTATTGGTGATCGATCAAACGGGCGGACCCGCTCGCCGCAGGGCGGCGACGCTGAAGAGGTTTGGGGGCTGCTGGACGCAAGCGGCCCGATCGGCTTGCGCGCGTTGAACCCGGTGATGCGGGACGACGAGCCGGCCATGCCCGCCCGCGACAATCCCGATGCAGATCGCGACGATGATCGCGATCTCGATGCACCATTCGAGCGGTCCCGAGCTCATGGCAGCGCGATCGTGTTGGCGAGATCGAACTCGGACAGGCCCGGGCCGCCGCACGCAAGGTAGATGGCGACGAGGAAGATGCGGCTGAGGACGGTGACGCCCAATATGACCCTGACGTCGTAATGGCGAATGGCCAAAGCGAGAGGCGGGATCGCCAAATGTTTTAAAATGCTCATGGCCAACTCCTTGCCAAAATTCAGGCATCGACTGCCTGTCGACTGAAATGACAGCGTGATGAAAAGGCCGTCCGACGACTTACCGGCGTCTCTGAAATGGACAGGCCGACGCTAGTACCGGCGCAGGGCGCAGGTCTTTAGCGTGCCCTTACATTTGGCTGAGCTTTGCCTTAAGATCAGGGATCATCCGGGGGTCGGAGCCGTGCGTACAGACGCGCTTGCCTTTGGTGAATTCCGCCTCGACCGGTCCAACGCGCTATTGTGGCGAGGCGGGGAGCGGATCGCGCTGGCGCCGAAGCCGTTCGAGGTTCTTTGCTATCTCGTCGGTCGGCCCGGTGAACTCGTCACCAAGGAAGAGTTGCTCGACGCAGTCTGGTCCGATCTGCACGTCAGCGAGTCGAGCCTCGCCGTTGCCGTGAATGCGCTACGCTCGGTGCTCGGCGACGACAGGCAGTCCCCTAATTACATCGAGACCGTCACGCGGCGCGGCTATCGCTTCATTGCGGCGGTCGCGACCGCCGACTCGCCCGCGATCGAGCGGGCGCCCGAAGAGGCGGCGGCGTCCGCCACGGAGCAAGTCGTTGATCGACGGCGGCACTGGAGGGTCGGGCGCACGGGCGCACTCGACACGCTGGACAAGGCGTTGCAACTCGCTCGTACCGGACAGCGTCAGGTCGTCTTCATCACCGGCGAGGCCGGGATCGGCAAGACAACCCTCTTGCAGATGACGCTCGACAGGATGAACCAGCAGGGACTGGGCGTGCTGCACTGTAGCTGCAACGAGTTGTTCGGCACCCATGAGGCCTTTCTTCCGCTGATCGGAGCGCTGAACGAGTGCTGCCGTCGAACCGACGGAGCATCGCTGCTGACGTCCATCCGCGAGCACGCGCCGACCTGGCTCGCGCAAATGCCCGGATTCCTCGGAGAAGCAGACCGGGCCGCATTCCAGCATGAGGTCTTTGGCGCAACCCGGGAGCGCATGCTGCGCGAATTTGCCGATCTCATGGAACATCTCGCTGTCACGCGACCATGGGTGATCATCCTGGAAGATCTGCATTGGAGCGACTTTGCCACCGTGGATGTGCTCTCCCGGCTTGCGCGCCGGGATCGGAGGGCTTCTATCCTCGTGCTGGCCACCTACCGGCCGATGGAAGTCGCCGTCGGCGGACATCCTATCCGTGCCGTTCACCAGGACTTGCGGATTCATGGACACGCCACCGAGCTCGCGCTCGATCGACTGACCGGCATCGACGTCGAACGCTATCTTTCGCTGCGCTTCAACTCGGCCGATTTCGCCAGAGAGCTGGTCGAGCGCATCTTCGCGCGAACCGGCGGGCATCCTCTGTTCGTGTCGTCTCTGCTCGATCATCTCGTGGCGCAAGGCGCGCTGGTCGAGCACGAATTGGGCTGGCGGCTGGTCAGCGAAGACGCGGCCTCGCATGACAGCATGCCGCGCGATCTGGAAGGAATGATCAAGCAGCAGATCGATCACCTCACCGTGGACGAGCGCTGCCTGCTCGAGGTCGCCAGTGCGGCGGGAGCGGAGTTTTCCGCGCTTCATATCGCCGGTGCGCTGGACCGTCCCGTGCTGGATGTCGAGCAGATGTGCGAGGACCTGGCACGGACCGATCGCATTATCGTCGTGGCTGGCATGACCGAGTGGCCGAACGGAGGCGTCTCCGGTCGCTATGCGTTCCAGCACGCGCTTTACCAGGAGATCCTCTACCAGCGGCTCGCGCCGGCGCGCCGCACGAAAACCCATGCGCTGCTTGGGGCGGGGCTCGAGCAGGGCTACGGGCCGCAGGCTGCGGAGATCGCCGCGATTGTCGCGCGCCACTTCGAACTGGGCCGCGATTTCCCGAAGGCGATGCATTATCTGGGCGCGGCGGCCGAGGGCTCGGCGCGAAGGTTCAGCACGCGCGAGGCCGCCAATTACCTGTCCCGCGCCTTGGAACTGGTGCCGCATCTGCCGCCGGAGTTTCAGGTGGCGACACGTCTGAAGTTGCTGCTTCAGCGCGCCTGGGCCTGGCGGGCCAGTGGAGATTTCCTGAATTCCCTGCAGGATCTCAGCGCCGTCGTCGCGCACGCGGCGGAGAACGGGCACGTGCGCGAAGAGGTGAACGCGCTGGTCGATCTCAGCAGATTTTGTCTTTACGTCGATCGACGCCAGAGCCTGCCTGTTGCGGAACAGGCCCTTGTCAAGAGCAGGGCGATCGACGACGCCGCATTCAGTGCTCTGGTCCAGGGGAACGTTGCCAATTTGAAGCTGATGCTCCGCGGCTGGGATCGCGAGAATGCGGATCTTGCCGAGCATGCGTCAGCGCTGATCACCGGAGAGCAGGATCTGAGCATGCGGCTGCGACGCTGCTCGATGGAGATGGTGCTGGAGTTTCTGCGCGCGAATTATCCGGCCTGCTGCGATGCGACGACCCGGGGAAAGGAGCTCGCCCGCCTGGTCGGTGACGTCTATCTGTTCGTCCTCTATGAATCGGTCGAGGCGTTTGCCCAGATCTATCTCGGTGAATGGGGACGGGCGCAACGAAACGTCGTCTCCGCGTTGGCTATCTCGGAGCGGAATGCAAATCCGCAGGCCGTCGCGCTGTGTCATCTCACGATCGGATGGCTGTATTCCGAGGCGGAGGAATATGGCAGCGCGTCACGGCGTGCGGAGGATGCGCTCGGCCCGATGATCGAGGCCAATCCGTTCACCTTCTTCGTTGGCAGGAACCTGCTGGCGCGAGCTTATGTCAGGATGGGCGACCTGCCTCGGGCGCGGCAGCATCTCGATGCGATGGAGCGGCGAATGGAGGTCGACCGGGTGCCGATGGAGTCGCTGGTCATCCCCCACTATCTGCTGACTTGCTGCGACTATTGGATCGCGATTGGCGATCTGGACCGCGCCCAGAGCTCGGCCAACCAATTTCACGAGGTGACGAGCGCGGCACCCGACCGGCCGTTTCTCGCGCTGTGCTACGAGGCCATGGCGAGAATTGCGATCGTGAAGCAGGATACGCAACTCGCCGGCGGGCATTTGGCGGCGGCCACTTCGATTCTCCGCCATGCCAGGCTACCGCACGCCGCCTGGCGGGTTTATCGCACGACCGCGGTGGTCTATGAAAGCCTCGGACAAGCGCAAAGGGCTGCCAAGTGGCGGGACCGCTCCAGCCAGGTGATCGCATCGCTGGCAGAGACGCTTGATACCGGCGATCCGCTGCGGTCGGCGTCTTTTTTCGACGCAGGCCGGGACACAGGGCCTCATCATGAGGGACGGTGATCGGCTCAGTTCGGCAGGTCCGCAATCTCTCGCGGTTCACCGGGCGGTTGCTTGACCTTGAAATGATTTTGCTGCTGCCGCAGCGTGCGGGAGGCACTGTAGGCATCCCTGCGCAACCGCATGATCGAGCCGAGCGGCTGATGCGCGGCGAGACATCGCCATGGGTCGAACGAAAGCACCTCGTCGGAATAGACGCGACGCGCGGGGCTGTCGGCGGTCTGGCGCGGAAGCGTGATCTTGCCGAGTGCTTGCGGCGGCGCGACGTCTTCGGGCCAGTCAATCGAGGCATCTTCGATCGGTGTTCGCTCCAGGTCGGTGCAGAGCTGGGCAAACAGTTCGTACTCGGCCGCATTGTCCTTGAAGAAGGCGACGACGCTGTTCAGCACGGCATGATCGGCATCGTGGCAGGGTTGGCCGGTGAGTTGTCGAACCGACGCCGAGATCGGCACCAGGCGAAGCCTTGCGATATAATCGCCAAACCGCAATGCTCCCTCCGTGTGAAAGGTTTCTCCGAGGATGTTGCTGCCGGCATCACCGAGCGCTTTCAAGACGATCGGGATCGGAATGCCTGTTCTGTCCGATGCGGCGACCAGCACGCGCGCGAGAAAGCCTATGGGTACGTACGCCAGATCAGGCAGGAACAGGGTGCGCTCGACGTTGTGCTGTGCGCGCATATAGGCCATCGCATCCGCGAAATAGCTGGGGTGATTGACGAGCAGAAGATCCTGGTTCGTCGAATCGTCGTCGCCGAGCGCCTTGGCCCCAGTCACGCCCAAGACCTTGATGGCAAACCCCCGCGGCGAGCGTACGCGATCGCTCCTGTTGAATGCGGTGGAGAGGCGGACGATGATCGGGAAGTGGCCAGCCTGCTTGAACAGGCCCTGGCGCAGATGATCCGGCAAATCCTCGTAGACGATCAGCTCGCCCCGGAGATAGCCGGCGCCCTTGGCGTGCTGCTGTCGGGTTCCGTGCTTGTCTTTGTGAAAAGTGCGATCGCTCGTTCGCGAAATCGAGGCAACGATCTCCTCGACGGCCGCCGCTTCCTCCGGCCGGATTTGTTCGACGGACGGATCGTAACGAAGATACTGATCGGCTGACATGGCGCTGATCTCCAGCCCGAAGGTCGCCTTCCCATTGCAAGCGTCGACGGCCGCAGGGTGAATGCCACTGTAAGCCCGTCCGGTCGGGATCGGCAACCCGAGAGCGAGTTGTGATTGCCTGGACAGGCCGGGGATGAGGCATCCTGTTACCGACGCGATCACACGGTCGATGCTAGGCCAACGGCGTCTCGTAAGTCCTTATGGGCTCCTTATGTTGTCCTGATCTTTTCCTTAAGGCCTGGCCGGCATCTAAAGCGACAGCCATACGATCAAGCTCATGCAGGCGAAATGCGCGAGCACGATCGCGGCGAGATGCAGCGGGCCTGCGTTGAGACGAAGCCCGGGCATCCCGCCGGCTCCGTCTAGTTCGATCCCGCGGCCGCAGCAGTGAAGCTGCGGTCGACGGCTTTGCTCACGTCGAGCTTTTTCGGCAGGATGCCATAGCGCGTCGAGCGGTCGGAGGCCTCCTGCACCTCCTTCACGACGTTCTCGTCGATCGGAATCGGGCTGGTGCGCTGCGCGGTATAGGCCGAGAGCAGCACGTCCTCCGGCAGCCTGGTCAGCTCGGCCGTGCTCTTGGCATATTCGCCGAGATGATCCAGCGACCACAGCCGCGCCTTGTTCAGCCGCTGCACCAGGTCCTGCACCGCCGTGCGCTTGGTGGCGATGGCGTTGTCGGAGGCGACGATGAATGTGATGGTCGGCGTCAGGCCCTCACCATCGGCGATCACGCGGGCCTTGTCTTTCAAAGTGGCGAACGAGACGTAGGGCTCCCACACCGCCCAGGCGTCGATCGAGCCCGCGACCAACGCGATCTTGGCGTCGACCGGACCGAGCGGCGCGAAGGTCGCATCCTCCAGCTTGATCTGCGCCTTCTCCAGCGTGGCGTCGATCAGGAACTGGCCCCAGCCGCCGCGCGTGCCGGCGAGGCGCTTTCCCTTGAGGTCGGCGGCCGATTTGATCGGCGAATCCTGGCGTACGAGAATGGCTTGCGTCTTGGCATTCGACCTGGTGCCGCCGATCGCCTTGAGCGGGGCGCCGGCCGCATAGACCGAAAGGAAGGAGAGATCGCCGGTGTAGCCAACGTCGAGCGCGCCGGCGTTGAGCGCCTCGAGGATCGGCGCGGCCGCGGGGAATTCCGACCACTCGATCTTGTAAGGCAGATCCTTTGCGTAGCCCGAGATCTCGAGCAGCGAACGATTGCCGCCCTTCTGATCGCCGACGCGCAGGACGATTGCGTCGGCCGCGAACGAGGCCGCGGCAGTCGACAGGGTGATGGCAGCGGCAAGCAGCGATGCAGCGAGCCGACGCGTGACGGAATGATCGAGGGAGTTGATGCTCATGTGGCCTGTCTGTTGCTTTGCTCACGACGCGTGAGCGAACGATGCAGCGAGACGATCAAGTCTATGGTTGTGCGATGCCCAGTCAATGAAATGGCCAACCGTATTGCGCGCGCGATCGGCAAGGACGTTCCAGAGGGGCGCTGATTTCGAGAACGTGCGGTATGCGCTGTGCAAGAATGAAGCAGGAGAGGGAGTAGCCCCGCACTCCTTCAACCGATGCATCGGTGGAAATCCTTTCATCGTCCCCGCAGGTGCCGATGGAGAGAATGACTTCGCCTCGCGCTACATTCGAAATTCCATTTCATTGACGACACGGCGAACGCGCCGCATGATTTGCGCATCGCATCAAGGCGGCGCAGCAGGCGCCGGCGAAAAGATTTTCTCTCGACGCAGCTCCGCATGGGACAGGCGCAACGCAAGCCGTTGTGCCGATGGCGGAGCCGTGCAAGTGCAGGAGTGGAAACGGATGAACGACGACGACAAGCACGGCGGATCGAGGCTCGACCGGCGCCATTTGCTCCAGGCGGGGTTAGCTGCGGCCTTCGCCGCGCCGCTCGGCGCCTTCGGTGCGGCACAGGCATTTGCGCCACGGGCAATCGCGCCCGGCGTCGATCTCTCGGAGTTTCCGCTGTGCCGGACCGCGTCGGATGTGCCCGCGCTCACCGGCGCGCCGCGCAAGCTCAAGCTGTCCTGGAACGCCGGCGCGGTCTGTCTCGCCCCGGTGCCGGTCGCCATCGAGCACGGCTTCTTCCGGAAGCACAATCTCGACATCGAACTCATCAATTATTCCGGTTCGACCGACCAGCTGCTCGAGGCCATCGCGACCGGCAAGAGCGATGCCGGGCTCGGCATGGCGCTCCGCTGGCTGAAGCCGCTGGAGCAGGGCTTTGACGTCAAGATCGCCGCCGGCACTCATGGTGGCTGCATGCGCGTGCTGACGCGCGCCGATTCCAGCGTGAACAAGCTCGCCGATCTCAAGGGCAGGATCGTCGCGGTCGGCGATCTCGGCGGTCCTGACAAGAATTTCTTCTCCATTCAGCTCGCCAAGCTAGGCATCGATCCGAACAAGGATGTCGACTGGCGCGCCTATCCCGGCAACCTTCTCAACGTCGCCGTCGAGAAGGGCGAGGTGCAGGCCTTCCTGTCGTCCGACCCGCTGGGTTATCTCTGGCTCAAGGACACCCAGTACAAGGAGGTCGCCTCCAATCTCGACGGCGAATATCGCGACAAGAGCTGCTGCATTCTCGGCCTGCGCGGCAGCCTGGTGCGCGAGGAGCCGCAGGTCGCGCGCGCCCTGACGCAGGCGCTGCTCGATGCCGCGATGTTCACCGCGCAGAATCCATCCGTGACGGCGAAATCGTTCCAGCCTTACGCGCCGAAGACGGCGTCGCTCGCGGATATCGAAGGCATGGTGCGCTACCATACCCATCATCATCATCCCGTCGGCGAAGTCTTGAAGCGCGAGCTCAAGGCCTATGCCGACGATCTCAAGAGCGTGCAGGTGTTCAAGCAGAGCACGGACACGGCCAGATTCGCGGAGCGCATCTATGTCGACGTATTCGCTGTCTGACGGCCTTGCTTCCGGCGCGCCGCGTCTCTCGCGCGCACCGTGGCTTGCGAGCTGGATCCGGGAATCCGGTGCCGGCATTCTCGCGAGTATGGCGTGGATTGCCTTCGGCCTGTCCTGCCTGTGGTGGGAGGACGTGGGCGACTGGTCGCGGACCCACTCGCTCGGCATTGCCGCGTTTGTCATCGCGGCCATCGCGCTGTTCGGGACCGTCGGCGCCGACTACCTCGGCTCGGCGGGCCGCGCCTTACGCCAGCGCGCGCCATGGCTCGTCGTGCTCGGCGTTGTCCTGACCCTGTGGGAAGTCGCGACGGCGAAATTCGCCTGGCTGCCGTTGCCGTTCTTCCCGCCGCCGCAGTCGATCATCGAGGTCTACACCGACGATCTGCCAAAACTGCTCGACAGCGTGTTCGCCTCGGTCAAGCTCCAACTGGGCGGTTATCTGATCGGCGCGACGGTCGGGTTCCTGACCGGCGTCTCGATCGGCTGGTCGCGCGCGGTCGGCTATTGGGTGCATCCGGTGCTGCGGTTCATTGGCCCGCTGCCGGCGACCGCGTGGCTGCCGATCGCCTTTTTCACTTTCCCATCGAGCTGGAGCGCGTCGACCTTTTTGATCGCGCTCGCAACCGGCTTCCCGGTCACCGTGCTGACCTGGTCGGGTGTCGCGAGTGTGAGCAACGCCTATTACGACGTTGCGCGCACGCTCGGGGCGAAGCCGTCCTTCCTGGTGCTGAAGGTCGCGATTCCCGCGGCATTGCCGCACGTTTTCGTCGGCCTGTTCATGGGGCTCGGCTCGTCCTTTGCCGTGCTCGTCGTCGCCGAGATGATCGGCGTCAAGGCCGGGCTCGGCTGGTACCTGCAATGGGCGCAGGGCTGGGCCGCCTACGCCAACATGTATGCGGCGCTGATCGTGATGTCGCTGCTCTGCTCCGGCGCGATCACGCTGCTGTTTTCGATCCGCGATCGCCTGCTGGTCTGGCAGAAGGGGACCGTCAAATGGTAGCCGCGACTGCACTGACTGAGATCGACGCTCACCCGGCCGCCGGCGCCGCGCTCGACATCGAGCAGGTCAGCCACGCCTTCGACATCGACGGCGCCGATCTGCCGGTGCTCAGCGACGTCAGCATCTCCGTCGAACCGGGCGAGTTCGTTGCGCTGCTCGGCCCCTCCGGCTGCGGCAAGTCTACGCTGCTGCGCCTCGTCGCAGGCCTCGACAAGCCCAAATCCGGAACGCTCCGCGAGGACGAGGCGCGCATCACGCGACCGCACCCGTCGCGCGTTGTCGTGTTCCAGGATCCGACATTGTTTCCCTGGCGCACGGTCTGGGACAACGTCGCGCTGGGGCTGGAGGCACAGGGCATCTTGAAGAGCCAGCGTCATCGCGTCGATGCCGCGCTCGATCTCGTGGGGCTGTCGTCCTTCCGCAATGCCTATCCGCACCAGCTCTCGGGCGGCATGGCGCAGCGCGTCGCGCTGGCCCGCGCGCTGGTCAACGATCCCAAAATCCTCATTCTCGACGAGCCGCTCGGCAAGCTCGACTCGCTGACCCGCATCACCATGCAGGCCGAGCTGGTCTCGCTGTGGCAGCGCAAGGGCTTTACCACGCTGCTGGTGACGCATGACGCCGAGGAGGCGCTGGTGCTCGCCAATCGCGTCATCGTGTTCAGCGACCGCCCGGCGCGTGTGAAGGCCGACATCCGCGTCGACCGGCCGTATCCGCGCCATCGCGGCGATCCGTATCTGGCCGATTTACGCCGCCAGATTCTCGGCCTGCTCGGATTGGACGCGACATGGTGAGTTCGATCGCCAAGGGGCGCGCGGCCCATCACGAGCCCGACTACATCGCACGTGCCGAGGTGCTGGCCGAGGCTTTCGCCGCGCGGGCGGCCGAGCACGACCGCACCGGCAGCTTCCCGTTCGAGAACTTTCGCGAGCTGTCCGAGGCGGGCCTGCTGTCGCTGACGGTGCCTGCGGCCCATGGCGGGGCCGGAGCGGGCGCGCGATATGCCGCACGCGTCCTCGGCATCGTCGGCAAGGCCGATCCGTCGACCGCGCTGGTGCTGTCGATGCACTACATCAACCATCTGGTGATGGCACGGAGCCCGACCTGGCCGGCACGGCTGTCGCGCAAGCTTGCGCGCGAGAGCGTCGAAGGCCTTTCGCTCGTCAACGCGCTCCGCGTCGAGCCCGAACTGGGTTCGCCCGCGCGCGGCGGCCTGCCCGCGACCATTGCACGTCGGACCGAGACCGGCTGGCGGCTCTCGGGGCACAAGATCTATTCGACGGGATCGCCGATCCTGAAATGGTATCTGGTCTGGGCGCGCACGGACGAAGCCGAGCCGCGCGTCGGACAGTTCCTCGTGCCGGCGGGCCTGCCGGGCACGCGCATCGTCGAGACATGGGATCATCACGGCTTGCGGGCCAGCGGCAGCCACGACGTCATCTTCGAGGACGTCGTGATTCCTCTCGATGCGGAGATCGACGTGCGCAAGCCGGCCGACTGGCGCGTACCCGATGTCGCGCAGGCGACCGTGCACACGATCTTCGTCGCCGCGATCTATGATGGCGTTGCGCGGGCTACACGTGACTGGCTAGTCGCGTTCCTGAAGCAGCGCGCGCCCGCCAGCCTGGGCGCGCCGCTTGCGACCCTGCCGCGGGCGCAGGAGATCCTCGGCGCGATCGAGGCTCGGCTCGCCGTCAATGCGCGGCTGATCGCATCCTTCGCCGGTGATTTCGATGACGGTGTCGCGCTTTCCGCGGCCGAGTCCAACGTCATCAAGCTGACCGTGACCAACAACGCCGTCGCCGCGGTCGAGGATGCCTTGTCGCTGACCGGCAATCACGGCCTGTCCCGCGCCAATCCGCTGGAGCGGCACTATCGCGACGTCCTGTGCGGCCGCGTGCACACGCCGCAGGACGATTCCACGCGCACCGGCCTCGGCCGTGCCGCATTGGGCTTCTAGCCTTCCGCCAAACATTCAGGGAGAACATCATGTCGATCGAGTTCATCGGCTTTATCGCCAACAGCAATGCTTCCGAGATCATCGTGCGCCAGGGTCCGGTGCTCGATCCCGCCTATATCGAGACGGTGGCGAAGGCGCATGAGCTCGCGGGTTTCGACCGCGCGCTGCTGGCGTTCCATTCGACTACGCCCGATGCGCTCCAGGTCGCTCAGCATGTGCTAACGATCACCAAGTCGTTGAAAGTGATGATTGCGCAGCGACCGGGCTTTACCGCGCCGACGCTGCTCGCGCGGCAGCTCGCGACGCTCGACCAACTCTATGGAGGCCGCGTCTCGCTGCACGTCATCACCGGCGGCAATGCAGCCGAGCTGAGGCAAGACGGCAACACGCTCGACGACAAGGACGAGCGTTACGCTCGCACCGGCGAGTTTCTCGATGTGGTGCGGCTGGAATGGACCAGCGAGAAGCCGTTCAACTACAGCGGCAAGTACTACAACGTCGAGAACGGTTTTTCGCAGGTGAAGCCGCTGCAGAAGGCCGGCATCTACACCTTCGTCGGCGGTGGCTCCGACGCGGCGATCGACGTCGCAGGCAAGCATGCAGACACGTTTGCCCTGTGGGGCGAATCCTATGCGCAGGTGCGCGACGTCACCTCGCGCGTTCACAATGCGGCCGTCAGGCGGGGCCGTCCGACGCCGCGCTTCAGCCTCTCGGTGCGGCCGATCATCGCTCCGACCGAAAAGCAGGCCTGGGAAAAGGCGGAAGAGATTCTTGCGCGCGCCACCGCGCTCCAGGACAAGACCGGCTATCGCAAGCCCGCCGACGGCCATGCCACGGCTGGCGCGCGGCGGCTGCTCTCGCTCGCCGACCAGGGCAGCCGCATCGACAAGCGGCTGTGGACCGAGATCGCAAAGCTCACGGGCGCCAACAGCAACACGACCGCGCTGGTCGGCACGCCGGAGCAGGTGGCCGAGGTCTTCGGCGACTATTACGACCTCGGCGTCAGCCATTTCCTGATCCGTGGCTTCGATCCGCTTCCCGATGCGATCGAATATGGCCGCGAGCTGATTCCGCTGACGCGCGAGCTGATCGCCAAGCGCCAGACCGCACGCGGCGAGGCGGCGGAATGATCCGCCTGATGCTGGCCGGCGCGCTGCTGCTCGGCTCGGTCGAGCTGGCGGCGGCGCAAACCACCCTGCGCGTCGGCGACCAGAAGGGCAATTCGCAGGCGGTGATGGAAGCCGCCGGCGTACTCAAGGACGTCCCCTACAAGATCGAGTGGAAGGAGTTTCCGGCGGCTGCGCCGCTGCTGGAAGCATTGAGCGCCGGGGCGATCGAGACCGGTCTCGTCGGCGACGCGCCGTTCACCTTCGCCGCCGCCTCCGGCGCGCCGGTGAAAGCGATTGCCGCGATCCGGCAGACCCGCGAAGGGCTTGCCATTCTCGTGCCGGAGAATTCGCCGATCAAGAGTTTTTCCGATTTGCGCGGTAAGAAGATCGCGACCGGTCGTGGCTCGATCGGGCATCAACTGATTCTCACCGCGCTCGAGAAGAACGGCTGGGCTGCGGCTGACGTGCAGATTGCGTTTCTGGCGCCGACCGATGCCAAGATCGCCTACACGCAAGGCGCCGTCGACGCGTGGTCGACCTGGGAGCCCTATGTCAGCCAGGAGGAGGTTCTGTTCAAGTCGCGCCGGGTCATCACTTCGGAAGGCCTGACACCCGGGCTGAGCTTTCAGGTCGCGCGGCCCGATGCCATCCGCGACAAGCGCGCGGAGCTGACCGACTTCATCCGGCGCCTCACCGCGGCGCGGGCGTGGTCGCTGAACAATGTCGATAGCTATGCCGCGACCTGGGGGAGGCTGATGAATATCCCGACAGCCGTGCCGCAGAACTGGCTGTCGCGCGCAAAAATCCGGATCGCGCCGATCGATGACGGCGTGGTGGCGGACGAGCAGAGCACGATCGATCTCTATTTTCGCTGGGGCCTGATCAAGCAGAAGCTCGATGCGGCCGAGATCGTGGATCGCTCGTTCTCGGATGCGATTGCGAAGGCGGGGTTGTAGTCGTTCTCTCGTGTTCCGAACGCGGTGCTCACCCTCTCCCCTTGTGGGAGAGGGTGGCTCGCCTGTCCAGACCGGATAGATAGGTAACACAGTAGACCAGATGGATGGGTGACAGTTCTCTGTCGGCTGGGAGGATCAGCCGATGCCTTGGAGAGAGAGCTGCGCAATGGACCAACGGGTTAACTTCATTTCGGAACAGCGAACCGGCTTGTGGACGATGACGGAGCTTTGCGAGCGTTACGAGATTAGTCGCAAGACCGGTTACAAATGGTTGGAGCGCTACCGGCTGGAAGGACCTGGAGGGCTTGGGGATCGCTCGCATGCCGCGCGGGTGCATGGGCGCGCGACGCCACGGCACATCGTGAATGCGATTGTGGGGCTGCGGCTTGAGCGGCCGAGCTGGGGGCCGCGCAAGATCGTGAGCAAGCTTGAGGCTCGTCAAGGGGATGTGGATTGGCCATCGGCCTCGACGGCCGGGGAGATTCTCAAACGGGCGGGACTGGTCGGCGACCGCAGGGTTCGGCGACGTGCGCCGCCGCGCATGAGGCAACTGACCGTTCCTCAGCATGCCAACCATGTCTGGGCGCTCGATCACAAGGGCTGGATCCGGTTGGGCGACGGCTCTCGCGTCGAACCGTTCACGGCGACCGATGGCTTCAGCCGCTATTTGATCAGCCTGGCGGCGACGGGCAGTACGCAATATGCCGAGTGCCAAGCGCCGCTGGAACGGGCGTTTCGCGAGTACGGCTTGCCGGAGATCATCCGCTCCGACAACGGCTCGCCGTTCGCCTCGACCGGGATCACCGGTCTGACCGCGCTGTCGATATGGTGGATCAAGCTTGGCATTCGCCATGAACGGATTGACCCCGGCCATCCGCAACAGAACGGCCGGCACGAGCGTTTCCACCTCACGCTTCTGGAAGCCATGCAGCCACCGCCGCCAAACCAGATCGCGCAGGCCCGTCGCTTTGCGGCATTCGTGCGCGACTACAACGAAGAACGGCCCCATGAGTCGCTTGGCCAGCTCCCACCCGCCAGCGTCTATCAGCCCTCGCCTCGTGCGATGCCAAGGCGGCTTCCAGAGCCCGACTACCCGGCCGAAGCCGCGGTGCGCCAGGTTCGCTCCAATGGCGAGATCAAATGGCGAGGCGAGCTCATCCACATTTGCAGCGCTCTCGTTGGCGAAGCCGTTGCCGTCGAGGAGACCGAGGACGGATCCTGGCAAGTGCGCTTCTTCGACGTGCCGATCGGCATCATCGACCAGAAAACACGCAAGCTGCGGGGGGGGGGGGGGGGCCCCCCCCCCCCCCCCCCAAAAAAAAAAAAAAAAGAAAAAAAAAAAAAAAAAAAAGGGGGCCGATGAGAAAAGCCCGTGTTTTTTTTAATATTAAAAAGAAACAAGCAAA
>NZ_JBVVPM010000021.1:128810-134285 GCF_055811255.1 Bradyrhizobium sp. MI1.11 | reverse complement strand
GTGGGCACGGCGCAAGTGCGCCTTTGCCCACCCTACAGCATCCCGCCCGCCCCTACTCCGACATCGGCTTGTCGGAGATGTCCCAGTCCTTGCCGGTGAAGGTGGAGATGAAGAGCGTCTTCATCGGCGTGTAGTCGTCAGGCGTGTAGTCGTAGGTGACGCCGTCGAGGAAATAAGGCGAGTGGAAGCCTTTGAGGTTGGAGGCCTGCTTCAGCACGTTGGCGCGCGTGAGCTCGTCGCCGCAGCGGCGCAGGATCTCGCCCATGGTGACGGCCTGGCCGTAGCCGGCGAAGGCGATGGTGTTGTCTTGATCGATCGCCGGCGTGTACTTCTTGCGCAGCTCCTCGAACGCCATCACGTCGGGGTCCTTCTCCCATTTGGGCAGGCCGACCTCCTTGTTGTAGCGGATGGCGACGATGCCGGCGGCGTTCTCGAGGCCCGCTGCATTGAGGATCGAGCGGCCGGTCGAGCCGGCCGAGAGCAGCTGCAGTGGCTTCCAGCCGAGCTCGGCCACTTTCCGGATCGACTGCGACGACGCCTTGCCGGTGGAGATGTTGTAGAAGACGTCCGCACCCGACTTCGAGAGGTTGATGAGCTGGGAATCGACGGTCGGATCGGTCAGATCATAGGTCTGTTCCATGATGACCTGCGCGGTGCCGCCGGCATCGGCCAGCACTTTCTTGAAGGGACCCAGGAAGTCGCGGCCGAAATCGTCGTTCTGGTAGAGGATGCCGACCTTCGCGTTCGGCTTCACGCTGACGACGTGCCGCGCCAGGATGCGCGCCTCGGTCGGATAGAGCGGCAGGCCCGCCATCGTCCATTTGAACTCTTTCGGATTATTCCACTTCGACGCGCCGGTGTTGAGCAGCAGCTGCGGCACCCCCTTCGAGTTGAGGTATTTGTGCACGGCGGTCTGCGGCGCGGTGCCGAGCGAGCCGTAGAGCGCGAGCACCTCCTCCTGCTCGACCAGGCGCCGCGTCGCCTCGACGCATTTCGGCGCGCTGTAGGCATCGTCCATGGTCAGGAATTTGACCTTGCGTCCGTTGATGCCGCCCTTCTCGTTCAGCATCTGGAAATAGGCTTCGCCGACGCGCCCGAGCACGCCGTAGAGCGAGCCGGGGCCGGAATGCGGCACGGTCTGCCCGATCTTGATCTCGGTGTCGCTGGCGCCGGCATCGTATTTCTTTTCCGCGGCCCAGACATAGGGCGCGGGCAAGGTGGATGCCGCGATGGTCGCGAGCGCGGCGGCGCTGAAATCGCGCCGCGATGGATTCTTCGTCATTGTTCGTTTCTCCCTGGTGCGCGCATTGTGCTGGCATCGCCGCACGGCTCGCAAGTGGGAAGTCACGGCTTTGCGACGCAATGACGCTTAAAGCGCCGCTTATAGCGCCTAGACTCAAGTTTTCTCGGCGACCACGACGAGGCCGCGCACCGGCTCGTTGTTCTCGGTGCGTGGCGAGGCCCGCTCCAATGTGAGGACCTTGAGGCCGGCCTGCGCCATCGCATCGCGCACATATTCCGCCGAATGGGCATAGCGCAGGCCTTCGCCGAGAACGATCCCGCTGCCGTCATGGGTCTCCAGCGTGAACGCAAGCACGCCGCCGGGCGCGAGCACGCGCCTGGCCTCACTGAGCACTGGCGCGAGATCGGGGAGATAGACGAACGCATCGGCAGCGACGACGAGGTTTGCGCTCGCATCGCTCCTGCTGCGAAGGCCTTCGATCATGTCGGCGACTTCGAGCTCGGCATAGAGGCCGGTTGCGCGCGCCTCCTTGACCATGCCGGGCGACAGGTCGATGCCGATGAACTGGTCGACCTGTTTTGCGAAGGCGGCGGCCGCAAGCCCCGTACCGCAGCCGAGATCGATGGCGCGCTTGAACAGGGCGGGCTTCTTCGCGGCGACGCGGGCAGCCACCACCGCCTTGAAGATCAGCGAGGGCGCGCGATAGCCGAGATCGTTGATCAGCACGTGCTCGAAGCGCGGCGCGTATTGATCGAACAAGGCCTGCACATAGGCCTTCGGCATCTCCGACAATTGCGCATCGCCGAGGCGTATCAGATGCAGATGAGCGCCATGCTGATCGCCCGGGTCGGAATCGCGCGATTTGCGAAAGGCCGCAATCGCCTTGTCGCGCTCGCCGAGTTGCGCGCGGATTTCGCCGAGCGTGAACCAGGCCGAGGTGAAATTCGGCGCAAGCGCGATGGTCTGCTCCAGCAGGTCGGCGGCAGCCGCCAGATCGCCCTTGAGCTGGAGATCGCGCGCGAACTCGAAGCGGCGGTCGGCCATGAGATCGCCGGAGGTCAGGAACAGGCGCAGGGGCATTGGGGAACCAGGGAACGAAGCGGTGATGACTCGAAGATGCGGGGTCGCAACCTATATATCAGGCATGCGTCCGCAAGACATCCTGCTGCCAGTTGCCGCCGGCCTATGCTGCAAGCCGGGCGGCTTCCATATCGACCCCGTCCGGCCGGTCGAGCGGGCCGTGATCACCCACGGCCATTCCGACCATGCCCGCGCCGGCCACGGCGCGGTGCTGGCGACGCAGGAAACGCTGGACATGATGCGGCTGCGCTATGGCGAGAATTTTGCCGGCTCGACGCAGGCGATCCGCTATGGCGAGGAGATCCGGCTCGGCGATGTCAGCGTGAAGTTTCACCCGGCCGGCCATGTGCTCGGTTCGGCGCAGGTCGCGGTGACCTGCAAGGACACCTGCATCGTCGCCTCCGGCGACTACAAGGATGCACCCGACCCGACCTGCACGCCGTTCGAGCTCGTGCCCTGCGACGTCTTCATCACCGAGGCGACGTTCGGCCTGCCGGTGTTTCGCCATGGCGATGCCGCCGACGAGGTCAAGAAGCTGCTGGCATCGGTGGCGCTGTTTCCGGAACGCGCGCATCTCGTTGGCGCCTATTCGCTCGGCAAGGCGCAGCGCGTGATCGCGCTGCTGCGCCAGGCGGGTTACGACGCGCCGATCTATCTGCATGGCGCGATGGAGAAGATCACGCATTACTATCAGAGCCGCGGGATCGAGCTCGGCGATCTCAGGCCGGTGAAGGGCGTCAAGAAGGCGGCACTTGCCGGCACCATCACGCTGGCGCCGCCCTCTGCGACGTCCGATCTCTGGACCCGGCGGTTTCCCGATCCAGTCACGGCATTCGCCTCCGGCTGGATGCGGGTGCGCGCCCGCGCGCGGCAACGCGGCATCGAGCTGCCGCTGGTGATCTCGGATCACGCCGATTGGGACGGCCTCACCGCCACGATCGCCGCGACCGGCGCCGGCGAGATCTGGGTCACCCACGGCCAGGAAGACGCGCTGGTGCATTGGTGCCAAAGCAAGGGTTTGCAGGCACGGCCGCTCGATCTGGTCGGCTACGGCGACGAGGAGGAGACCGAGACGCCGCTCGCTGACGAGGCCGAAGCATGAACCGCTTCGCCGAACTTCTCGACCGCCTCGCCTACGAGCCCGGCCGCAACAACAAGCTGCGGCTGATCACGAGCTATTTTCGCGAGGTTTCCGACCCTGATCGCGGCTACGCGCTGGCCGCGCTGACCGGCGCGCTGAGCTTCAAGCACGCCAAGCCCGCGCTGATCCGAGATCTGATCGCGTCGCGCACCGATCCGGTGCTGTTCGGATTGTCTTACGATTATGTCGGCGACCTCTCGGAAACGGTGGCGCTGATGTGGCCGAAGCGGAATGCACACAAGGACGAATCTTTTCCGGGCTACCCCTCTCCCCCGCCCTCCCCCACAAGGGGGGAGGGAGCGCAGTTGCGCGCGGCGCTATCAGTGAGCGCGAGAGCTAACAGCGATTCCCAAAGTGATGGATGCACGAACCTCACCGTTCCCTCCCCCCTTGTGGGGGAGGGTCAGGGAGGGGGGTACCGCGGGCGAGATGCCAGCGATGCGCTTCATCCGAGCAACCACAACAATCCACCACCTCCAACACTAACCGAGGTCGTCACCACGCTGCGCACGCTCGGCAAGACCGAGCTGCCAAAACAGCTCGAGCGCTGGCTCGACGAGCTGGATGAGACCGGCCGCTGGGCGCTGTTGAAGCTCGTCACCGGCGCGTTGCGCATCGGCATCTCCGCGCGCCTGGCCAAGACCGCGGCCGCTGCACTCGGCGACAAGGACCCGCACGAGCTCGAGCTGATCTGGCCGGGTCTCGCGCCGCCTTATCTCGACCTGTTCGCCTGGCTGGAAGGCCGCGGCGACAAGCCGGTCAATCGCGATCCCGCCCCGTTCCGCCCGGTGATGCTGGCGCATGCGATCGAAGACACCGATTTCGCCGCGCTCGATCCCGCCGACTACATCGCCGAATGGAAATGGGACGGCATCCGCGTGCAGGCGGTGGCCGGCCGCGACGAGCACGGCCACATTACCGCGCGGCTCTATTCGCGCACCGGCGAGGACATCACCGGAAGCTTTCCGGACCTCGTGCCCTCACTGCGGCTACCCGGCGCCATCGACGGCGAGCTTCTGATCCTGCGCGAAGGGCGCGTGCAGAGTTTCAACGTTCTGCAACAGCGGCTCAACCGCAAGGTCGTGTCTCCGAAGCTGATCAAGGAGTTTCCGATTCATCTGCGCGCCTATGATCTGCTCGGCGACGACGAGAACGATTTGCGCGAGCTGCCTTTTGCGGAGCGCCGCGAACGGCTGGAGACCTTCCTCGGCAAGCTTGACGATCCCCGCATCGATCTCTCGCCCACCGTCGCCTTCGCAAGCTGGGAGGCGCTGACCGCCGCACGCGCCGATCCCGCGGGCGCCGGTGCGGGCGAAGACGCCGACGCCGTCGAAGGCGTGATGCTGAAGCGGCGCGATGCACCCTATCTGCCGGGACGGCCGAAGGGACAGTGGTGGAAGTGGAAGCGCGATCCGCACATCATCGACGCGGTGCTGATGTATGCGCAGCGCGGCCACGGCAAGCGGTCGTCCTACTATTCCGACTACACCTTCGGCGTCTGGACTGAAGGTGCGGGCAGCGACGAACTGGTGCCGGTCGGAAAAGCCTATTTCGGCTTCACTGACGAGGAGCTGCTCCAGATCGACCGCTTCGTGCGTCGCAATACCACCGAAAAATTCGGCCCGGTCCGCCACGTCGTGCACGAGCCGGACAAGGGGCTGGTGCTCGAGGTCGCCTTCGAGGGGCTGCAGCGCTCGCCGCGGCACAAATCCGGCGTCGCGATGCGCTTTCCCCGCATCAGCCGCTTACGCTGGGACAAGCCGCCGCGGGAAGCCGACCGGCTGGAAACGCTGGAGAAGATGCTGAAGGCGGAGGCAGTGGAGGTTGAGGCGTGAGCGTACGAGGTGCTCTCCCTCTCCCGCTTGCGGGAGAGGGTTGGGGAGAGGGTATCTCCGCAGTGGGATTCCCCAAGAGGCGGGGGCGCCCCCCCCCCCCCGGGGGGGGGGCGGGCCCCCCCGCGGGGGGGGGGGGGGGGGGGGGGGGGGGGGGGGGGGGGGGGGGGGGGGGGGGG